>NZ_JBHXSC010000035.1:58684-72314 GCF_042716505.1 Streptomyces sp. NPDC058674 | reverse complement strand
CCAGCACCCCGCCGTCGTAGAGGTACGCGACGAGCGGCGGGCGGCCCGCGCCGAGGGTCCAGTCGACGGCGAGCAGCCGGCCGAGCGGCAGGTCGCCTGCGGCGGCCGGGCGGTGGCGGCCTTGGCGTCGCGGGCGCCGTACGCGTCCGCCGCGGCCTGGGGGACGCCGGCCAGGAGGAGGGCGTCGAATTCGACGGAGCGGGCGGTGCCGAAGGTCCGCTGCACGGTGATCGGGTCACCGCCGGAGTCGAGCGTGCCGCCGGTCGGCGCGATGACCAGGGGCACCATCGAGGCGTTCAGGACGGCCTGGCGGGCGGCGCGGACACCGTCCAGGTCGGCGTCGGCATCGGCGATGATGCCGATCACGCGGCCGTCCGTCGGCCAGGTCCCCCCGATCTGGGAGAGCGCGGGGCTGGGGTCCGCCGCGTCGAGCGGCACGGTTGCCTCGGGTGCCGGCAGGCCCAGGCCCGTGGCGACCTCCGAGCACAGCTGCGGATCGATGTTCGCCAGCACCGTCAGCGCGCGCTCCTTGACCGACTGCTCGTAGCACTTGTTCAGCTCGAAGGTGTAGGCGGCGATGATGTGCTCGCGCTCGGTCGCGCTCATGCTGAGCCAGAAGAGGCGCGGCTGGCTGAAGTGGTCCGAGAACGTGGCGGGTGACTGGCGGACCTTGGCCGCCGCGGGGACCGGGACGGGCGTCTCGATGAAGGCACCCGTGTCGGCGCCGGCCAGGAACGGGCAGCCCCCGTCGAGGCTGTTGGGCCGGTAGGGGGCCACACCGGTGTGCACGGCGCTCTGGTGCATGCCGTCGCGGAGCATGTCGTTGACGGGGGCGTGCGGCCGGTTGACGGGGATCTGCCCGAAGTTCGGGCCGCCGAGGCGGCTGATCTGCGTATCGAGGTAGGAGAAGAGCCGGCCGGCGAGCAGCGGGTCGTCGGTGACGTCGATACCCGGCACCAGGTGTCCGGGGTGGAAGGCGACCTGCTCGGTCTCGGCGAAGTAGTTCTTGGGGTTGGCGTTCAGGGTCATCAGCCCGATGGGCTGCACCGGCGCCAGCTCCTCGGGCACGATCTTGGTGGGGTCCAGGAGGTCGATCCCCTCGAACATCTGGTCTTCCGTGTCGGGGAACACCTGGATGCCCAGCTCCCACTGCGGGAAGGCGCCGGATTCGATGGCGTCGGCCAGGTCCCGGCGGTGGAAGTCCGGGTCCACCCCGTTGATCAGCTGCGCCTCCTCCCACGCGAGGGAGTGCACGCCCAGCTTCGGCTTCCAGTGGAACTTCACCAGCACGGTCTCGTCGGCCTCGTTGACCAGGCGGAACGTGTGGACGCCGAAGCCCTCCATCATCCGGTACGAACGCGGAATGCCCCGGTCGGACATGTTCCACAGGGTGTGGTGGGTGGCCTCGGTGTGCAGGGACACGAAGTCCCAGAACGTGTCGTGCGCGCTCTGCGCCTGCGGGATCTCCCGGTCCGGATGCGGCTTGCCGGCGTGGATGACGTCGGGGAACTTGATCGCGTCCTGGATGAAGAACACCGGGATGTTGTTGCCGACCAGGTCGAAGGTGCCCTCCTCGGTGTAGAACTTCGTCGCGAAGCCCCGGGTGTCGCGCACCGTGTCGGCGGAGCCGCGCGAGCCGAGCACGGTGGAGAACCGGACGAACACCGGCGTCTCCACCCCCTTGGCGAGGAACGCGGCCTTGGACACCCCGGCGGCCGTCCCGTAGCCCTGGAACACGCCGTGTGCCGCGGCACCCCGGGCGTGGACGACCCGCTCCGGGATCCGCTCGTGGTCGAAGTGCGTGATCTTCTCGCGCAGATGGTGGTCCTGGAGGAGGACCGGTCCGCGCGCTCCCGCCTTCAGCGAATGGTCCGAGTCGGGCAGCCGCGCCCCCTGGGCCGTCGTCAGGTACGCCCCGCTCTGCGCCACGCGGGCCTGGTCCGCCCCCGTCGGCTGCCCGGTCGGGCTCACCGTCTCGGGGCCGTCCTGATCGGGCTTGGGCGGCAGCGGCTCACCGGGCCGGGTCGGCTCCGCAACCGTCGGGGACACCGGCCCCGGCTTCCCGGGCAGGTCGCTGCCCGCGGCGTCTGCTGCTGAGTGGTGCTTCGTCATGATCGGTCTCCTTGCGGCCGCCGACGCGTGGCGGCATGGGATGGAAACGGTCTCGGGCGGGAGGGAAACGGTCTCGGGCGGCCTGCGGACCCGCGAGTCCGCAGGCCGGCGGGCCCGCGGGCCAGCGGGAACCTGGCGGTGCGGGCGGTCGCCGCGGGGGTTACGGCAGGGGAGTGCCGCCGGTGGCGTTGACGATCTCGCCGGTGATGTAGCCGGCCTGGGGCGAGGCCAGGAAGACGTAGGCGGGCGCCATCTCCGCCGGCTGCGCCGCCCGGCCCAGGGGCGACTGCGCGCCGAACTCCTTCACGTCGGGCATCGTCGCGGGGATCAGCGGCGTCCAGACCGGCCCGGGGGCGACCGCGTTGACGCGGATGCCCCGCTCGGCGACCATCTGCGCCAGCCCGTGCGTGAAGGAGATGATCGCCGACTTCGTCATCGCGTAGTCGAGCAGGTGGGGGCTGGGCTGGTAGCCCTGCACGGAGCTGGTGTTGATGATCGACCCGCCCCTCGGCATGTGGGCCAGGGCCCTGCGGGAGAGCCAGAACATCCCGTACAGGTTGGTCTTCATCACCCGGTCGAACTGCTCCGTGGTGATCGCCTCGATCCCGTCGGGCTGGGACATCTGGTAGGCGGCGTTGTTGACGAGGATGTCGACGCGCCCCAGCTCGCTCACGGCCCGGTCGATCAGAGCCGCGCACTGGGCCTCGTCACGGATGTCGCAGAGCACGGGCACGGCCTTGCGGCCCGCCTCGCGGACCAGGCGCGCGGTCTCCTGCGCCTCGTCCGCCTCCTCGGGCAGATGGGTGAAGACGACGTCCGCGCCCTCCCGGGCGAAGGCCAGGCACACGGCCCTGCCGATCCCGGAGTCGCCGCCGGTGACCACGGCTGCCCGGTCGAGCAGCACGTCGTGGCCCTGGTAGCTGTCCTCGCCGTGGTCCGGCCGCGGGTCCATCTCACCGGTGGAACCGGGGTGTTCCTGCTGCTGGTCGGGGAAGGGCGGGCGGGGGTGGCGGGTGACAGGGTCGGAAACGCGGGGCGCTTCGCGGGACGGCATTTCGCTTCTCCGTTCTCCGGGGCGTGCCGGGCACGACGTGCTCGTGTCCGAGGGGGGTGTACGAGGAGTGTTCGAGTGGTGTCCGGGTGGTCCCCGGGTGGTGTCCGCGGGAGTGGGTGCCCAGGGCCGGACCGCGGGTCAGCTCGCGGGGTACGGAGTCGCCTTGAGCTGTCGGGCGAGGTGGGCGGTGTTGGCCGCGAGGGTGGCGGTGGTGGAGGCCGTCTTCTCGGGGGTCTTGTCGAGGTCCTGGTAGTCGGTGCCCTGCATCGCCTCGCCGACCCAGTAGGTGACGGCGTTCGGGGCGAGTGAGAAGCCGACGTCGTTCAGGCCCTGGAAGAGGTCGGCACTGGCCTTGTGCGCGCCGTCCTCGTTCCCGACGACGCAGACCGCGGCGACCTTCCCGTAGGTGAGCAGTCGGCCTTCGTCGTCCGTCTCGGAGATCTCCGCGTCCAGCCGCTCCAGGACCCGCTGGGCGATGCTGGAGGGGTGGCCGAGCCAGATCGGCGTGGACAGGACCAGGATGTCGGCGCCCATGATCGTTTCGCGGATGCCGGGCCAGGCGTCCCCGTCGCCCATGTCGGTCTTCACGCCGGGCTTCACGTCGTGGTCCGCGATCCGGATGGTCTTGCCCGTCACGCCGTGCTCGGCGAGGGCGGCCATCGTCTGCTCGGCCAGCAGCTGCGAGCTGGACGGGGCGGGGGAGGGGGACAGGGTGCAGACGAGCGCGACGGCGCGGAGCGGGGTGTTCTTGTTGGGGTCCATGGTGATCGGCTACCCGTGTTGCTCGGTTTGATAGCGGAAGATTTGCGATTCATCCCCTTTGGCTCAGCCCGCCACGGAGGCCGGTACGGGCTCCTTCTGATCGCGCTCGATCTCCGCGCGCTCCTGTGCGATCTCCCGAGTGAGGAAGAAGTTCAGGACGGTTCGGATGGCGGCGATGGCGGCCAGCTGTCCGATATCGGTGAAGCTGGGCGCGACCGCGGTGCGCAGGACATCGCCCGCGAGTTGGAATTCGAGGCCCAGGACGAGGAAGCGGCCCAGGCTGAGCCGGATCTTGTTGAACTCCCCGATGAGCGAGCGCCGGCGGACGCCGGTCGTGGCGAACCGCGCGAACGCCCACACCGCGCCGACGAAGATGATGAGGGCCCCGGCGGCCTCGATGACGTGCACGAGCCACCCGATGGCCTCCCGCACCGTGGATTCGGACAGCAGTTCCCCTGAGCGTGTCATGCGGGCCGTCTACCCGGCTCGCGGCCGTTACGCGGGGGAAGGCGCTGCCGGTCCGCCTGGTGCGCACCGGGACCCGGACGGTCCTCGCGTGCGCCGGCGCTGATCGTCGCCTCGTCGGACGGCCCGGCGCGGCAGGCTGCCGCGGCCCGCCCGGACGAGCGGCCGGACGGGGCTTGCGCCTACCCTGGTGGTGAACCGTCAAGTGAAACGGAGCACACCATGCTCATCCTCGGCGTCATTCTGCTCGTCATCGGCTTCGTCACGGGAATCTCCATCCTGTGGACCATCGGAATCATCCTCCTCGTCATCGGGGCCATCCTCTGGATCCTGGGGGCAGCCGGCCACGCCGTCGGAGGCCGCAAGCACTACTGGTAGCCGAACCTCTGCCGACCGCTTGCCGGGGCACCCGCGCCTACCGCCGACCACGTGCCCCGGCCCGCCCCGCCCCCGTGGAGCCGTGAGGAGCCCCGTGGGGCCGTGAGGAGAATGCCGCCCGGCCGCTCCGCAGCCCCTGCCGCCCCGCCGGCCTGCGAAGAGGCGCGAAGAGGTACGCACGACGCGTCGGGGCCCGCCCAAGGTGGGCGGGCCCCGACGCGTGTGTGCCCGGGCGGGCGCGGTGTCAGGCGTGGCGACGACGCCCGCCGGCGACGACGCGGTAGATGGCGAGGAGGATCACGGAGCCGATGATGGCGGCGATCCAGGTCGAGAGGTCGAAGAAGCCGTCGATGGAGTCGACGCCGAAGATGACCTTGCCGAGCCAGCCGCCGAGCAGGCCGCCCGCGATACCGATGAGCATGGTGATGATGACGCCGCCCGGGTCCTTGCCCGGCATCAGCGCCTTCGCGATGAAGCCGGCAAGCAGACCGATGAGAATCCAAGCGATGATGCCCACGATATGTCTCCTACCTCGTCGTATAAAGCCGCTGTCAGAACATCGTCTGTTCGGTCCGGATGCTTTCAAACCCCCTGGACTTCGATCCGTTTCCGCGGTTCGTGACAGCACCGGCGCGCAGCGGGGGCGCCGCGCCGCGCGTCCATTGCGCCGAAATGCCCTCTGAGCCGGGTGATCACTCGGAGTTCCGGGTAGCCACCCAGCATGATCACTTTTGGGGTCGAGGAGGAGTACCTGCTGGTCGACCCGGAGACCCTCCTGCCCACTCCGCTCGTACAGGAAGTGCGCGCGTCGGCCCGCCTGGCACCCATCTCCGACGAGCGGGAGATCCAGGACGAGTTGCTGCAGGCGCAGATCGAGGTCGCCACACCCGTGTGCACGGCCCTGGAGGAGGTTGGGGGCCACCTTCTGCGCCTGCGCCACGCGGTCGCCTCCGCGGCGCAGGAGAACGGGTGCCGCATCGCGGTCTCCGCCACCGCTCCGGTCAGGGACGTCTCGCCCGTCCCCGTGACCAGCACGGCGAGGTACCGGAGGATGCGCGGAGAGGCCCGGCTGCTGGTCGACGAGCAGCTGATCTGCGGGATGCACGTCCACGTCGGGGTCCCCGACCGGGAGACGGGAGTGGCCGTCATGAACCGGCTGCGCGTCTGGCTTCCGACGCTGTTGGCGATGTCCGCGAACGGACCCCTGTGGGACGGGCGGGACACCGGCTTCGCCAGCTGGCGGACGATCATCTTCGGCCGCTGGCCGGTCAGCGGACCGCCCCCGTACTTCGCGGGCCTCGCGGACTACGAGGCACGGGCCGATGCCCTGCTGGAGTCGGGGCTCATCCCCGACCGGGGCCAGTTGTACTGGCAGGCCCGGCTGTCCGAGCGGTACCCGACCGTCGAGGTGCGCTGCTGTGACGTACAGCTGGAGGCGGACGACGCCGTCATGCTCGCCGGTGTCGTCCGCGCACTGGCCGCCACCGCCATCGCCGAGGAGAAGGCCGGAGCCGCACCCTCGCAGTGCCGCCCGGAGCTCTTGCAGGCGGCTACGTGGCATGCGGCCCGGCACGGGTTGAGCAGCACACTGATGGATCCGGGCGGCCGTCTGACGAGCAGCGGGGACGTGCTGGGCATGCTGCTGCGGCACATCGGCCCCGCCCTGGAGGAGAGCGGCGACCACCGCGAGGTGGTCTCACTCGTCCATCGGCTGCTCCAACAGGGGACGTCGGCCGACCGCCAGTGCCGTGCCCTGGCCGAGTCCGGCCTTCCGGGCGTTGCGGCCCTGCTCACCGCCGGTTCCACGACCCCGTGAGGTCCGGCGGGGCGGCGGGCCGCCCGGTCGGCTGTCGTGGCGAGTGGAGCACGGCGGGCTGCCGTCGCGGCGCCGGTGTGGTCGCATCGCCTCATGAAAGATCCGTTCGCCTGCGACGACCCGGCGGTGCTGTCCGCGTCCGCCTCTGCTCCCGACGACCGCGCGGCGGCCCGTCGCGCGGTGGCCGCGCACGCCGAGAGCCCGGCCGAGTGCGAGGTGCTGCTCGACATGCTCGGACTGCTCACCGACGAGGAGCGCCCGCAGACGTGGAGGCCGGGACCCGAGCGCCCGGGCGGGTGAGGTTCCGGCCTCGGTGTCGAACCCCTCGAACGGCGCCGGTGCGGGTGCGGAAGGTGCTCGGTCGTGTGTATGTGGTGAGGGGTTCCGTGTGGAGCCGTCCCCGCCCTCTCGCTTGAGGAGTCGTCATGAAGCGCCTTCCCGTGATCGGTGCGCTCTGCGCCGTCGCCGTCTTCGGCCTCACCGCCTGCTCCGACGACAGCAGCTCGCCCTCGGAGCAAGCCACCGAGGCCGCCAGTGAGCTGTGCACCGACCTGTCCGAGCTCAAGGCCGACAACGCCAAGCTCAGGGCGCTCAACCCGGCCTCCGCGACCAAGGACCAGGTGCAGGAAGCCCAGCAGGCCGTTCAGGACGACTGGAACAGCGTCAAGGAGAACGCGAGCCAGCTCAGAGAAGCCGAGCGCTCGGCCGTCCAGAGCGCTGCCGAGAACCTGAAGAAGGCGTACGACGCCCTGCCCGGCGACACCACGGGTCAGGACGCGCTGGCCCAGCTCCAGCCGCAGATCCTGAAGCTGGACGAGGCCACGACCTCTGCGAGCACCAGCCTCACGTGCTGACGCACCTCCACGACGCTGACCGCGCCGTCCCGCCACCGCGCCGACCGGGCCGTCCCGTTCGTGCCCTCGGAGTCACCGGGGCGGCAGGCGTCACCGGCCGAGAGGCCGGGACGGCCCGGTCGGCGCGGCAGGGGTGCCGTCGGGCAGCAGTTCGGTGGTGACGAAGGCGATCACCACCGCGAGGATGACGAGGGGCATCATGGCCGAGCTGCCCAGCAGCAGCACCACCAGGACCACACTGCTGACCGGTAGCCGCAGGACGGCGGCCGTGGCCGCCGCCATGCCCGCCGCCATGGCCGGTACGGTGCCCAGGCCGGGCAGCGGAGCCAGGAGGACGCCGGCCGCCGCTCCGAGGAAGAGGGCCGGGAAGATGGCTCCGCCGCGCAGGCTGCCCAGGCAGAGGGCGTAGGCGGCGCTCTTGAGGAGCAGGACGGCGATCAGCGCGCCGACGCCCCAGACCTGGGGTTGTGCGGCCAGCTCGCCGAGGGTGGCCTGGCCCGACAGGGCGACGTCCGCGGGCGAACGGCCGGTGACGAGGGCGTAGAGGGCGGCGCAGGCTCCGGCGCCCAGCGCGCACACGACGGTGCGGGGCACCGGTCGGGCGGACACGTATGCCGCGACACGTCGGCCCGCCGCCAGGACCGGGCGCAGCAGCAGGGCGATGACGAGGGCAATGAGGACCGTCCACAGCACGTCCGCCGCGTCCAGGCGTGGCAGGGGCGCGGGCAGCGTGAGGCTGAGGTTCCCCGTATCCAGTCCGGTCCAGCGGCCGAAGCCGGTGAAGACCAGGGCCCCGACGCCGCTGGAGAGCAGGGCGGGCAGCATGACCGCGAAGAGCTGCGGCCCGCCGACCCCCGCCACCTCGATCAGGAGGACGGCCGCGATCACCGGGTTGCCGAAGATCGCCGCGATGGCGGCGGCGGCGCCGGCGGCGCCGAGCAGCACGGTCGTCTGCGGGGTTGCCGGAGCCCGGGTGAGATCACGGAAGCACAGGGCCAGGCCGCCGCCCAGGGCGATCAGCGGCGCCTCCGGTCCCAGCACGGCGCCGAGAGGCAGGCTCGCGGCCGCGGCAAGGACGACGCCCGGCAGCGTGACCGGCGGCGTCCCGCCGGCATGGAGGCCGGCCGCGGGGATGTGACCGCCGGCGCCGGGCAGACGCGCGGCGACCAGACCGACGACGACCCCGGCGACCAGGAGCAGGGGAAGCGGCCACCACCACGGCGGACGGTCCCAGCCCAGCCCGTGCGCGAGGTCCGCCCACACGAGGTGTTCCACCTGGTGCAGACCGACCAGGAACCAGAACGCCGTCAGCGAGATCGGAATGCCGATGACGGCCGAGAAGACGAGCACCTTGGCATAGCCGGGCGCGCGCAGGATGTCGCGCAGCCGGTCCGCCTCCTCTGGCTGCCACCCGCTACCGGAGTCTGCGGGCCGAGTGCTGGGCTCCGTCATCGATGGCCTTCTTCCCTGTTCCTGGACGAGGCGGCCGACACCCCGATTCCGATGATCCGCCCGGCCGGCGTTTCCCGCCGCCGGAGTCGAGGAGGGCGCCGGCACGGCGGGCCCCGGCGGCAGGTGCCATGCTGGAGAGCAGTGGAGGGCCGGCGGCCGGGTCACCGGGTCGGCCCCGTCAGCAAAGGAGAACGACGTGCCTGGTCTTCTTCGAGGGATAGCACGCACCGCGGCGGTCGCCGGTACGGCGACGGCGGTGTCCAACCGCGTGTCGCGGCGCCAGTCGGGCCGGTGGGCCCAACAGGACCAGCAGGCCTACGCGCAGCAAGACACCCAACCCCCGCAGCAGTACGCCGCCCCCGCCCCCGCGGAGGCTCCGCCCCTGGCGGACGACATGCGCAGCAAGATCGACCAGCTCAAGGAACTCGGAGCGCTGAAGGAGCAGGGAATCCTGACCGAGGCGGAGTTCGCACAGCAGAAGAGCAGGCTCCTCGGCGCCTGACCGTCCGGCGCCGGCCGGGCCGCCGCTGTCGGCTCACGAGCGGAAATGCCCTTTCCGCTCGTGAGCCGACGCGCTGCGGGCGGTGCCGGATGGTCAGGCGGCTCACTGCGGCGGACCGCCGTCTTCGGACGCTTCCGCGTCGAGGGAGGCCAGGATGGCCTGCACGGGGATACGGCCGCTCGCCACCATCTGCGCACCGCTGCGGCGCAGCGCCCGGGCGAAGGGGGCGGCCCACCGGTTCTCGTAGACGAGGATCGCGGCCGCGTTGCCGGGCTGGAGGGCGCTGCCCGCTTCGTCGAGGTCGTCCTGGCCCAGCAGTTGGGACGAGGCGCCTTCGAAGACGGACAGGCCGAAGGAGTCGCCCTCGTCGTCGAGGCCCGACAGTTCCAGTGCGGTGACGCTTCCGTCGGCGTGCTTCTGTACGAAGCGGAGGTCGAGGATGTGGACGATGTCCTTGTCCACCAGATCGACCAGCAGGGGGAACGCCTCCCCCGTCATGCGGTTTCCGGGGAACTCGACGACCAAGTAGTCGACGGGTCCCATGTCTTCGATGTCGTCGCTCATGAGCACTCCTTGCGTGGGGACCGGCGGGCCCGCGCGCGCACGGGAACGGGCGGTCGCGTCATGCGGGTGTGGGGGTGAAGGGCCACAGACCGTCAGCTCCGGACCGTACGAGGCCGTAACTGCTCTCCGGTACCTCGTTCCAGGCTCCCGGCAGGTCACCGAGGGGTTCGGACACGATGAGTCGGGTCTCCTCCGAGATGTCCCGCAGGAACGCCATGTCGGGGTGCAGCCGGCGCAGGGAGTCCACCCGGCTGCTGTAGAACAGCGACCGGGAGTCGTGCGCGCTGGAGTAGCGGAAGGCCCAGACGCTCTCGCCGTCGGTGATGGCGAGCGTCATCTGGAGCGGTGACTCGATGCCGCGGTCCCGGCCCGCGCGCTCCACGACTCCCGCCATCCGGGCCACCGCGGCGGGCGGATCCTGGTCCAAGCCGAAGGTCAGGGCGAGGAAGAACATCACCTCGGAGTCCGTCGTCCCCT
The DNA here is from genome assembly GCF_042716505.1 of Streptomyces sp. NPDC058674. Lineage (NCBI taxonomy): Bacteria > Bacillati > Actinomycetota > Actinomycetes > Kitasatosporales > Streptomycetaceae > Streptomyces > Streptomyces sp. NPDC058674. Next base: position 61,878 of record NZ_JBHXSC010000035.1, on the reverse strand, counting down.
CCATGCTGTCGTACAGGGCGGGGTCGACGAGCATGGTGAGGTCTCTGCGCATGAGGTGGAAGCCGGAGATGGCGCCGTTGTGCATGAACATCCATCGGCCGTGCCGGAAGGGGTGGCAGTTCGACTGCTGAACCGCCGAGCCGGTCGAGGCCCGGATGTGGGCGAAGAACAGCGGGGAGCGGACGTGGTCGGCCATCTCCCGCAGGTTCCGGTTGTTCCAGGCGGGTCCGATGTCCCTCAGGAGGGCCGGGGATTCGTCATCCCCGGTGTACCAGCCGACGCCGAAGCCGTCGCCGTTCGTGGTTTCGACCCCGAGCTTGGAGTGCAGGCTCTGGTCGATCAGCGAATGGGCCGGTTTGTACAGAATCGTGTCGAGCAGCATGGGCGTACCCGAATACGCGAGCCATCGGCACATGTGTGATCACCTGCGTCCCTACGGCAGTGCGGGAACCGAATCGCCCTGCCCGCTCGCCCCCTGCCTCTTCCGGCCATCTCATTCTCAGCTCCCTCCCGGAGGAGCGCCACGCGGAGCCTGCGGCCCGGGCGGCGGCGTTCCGGCACTCGCAGGACGGCGCCGTGCTCCGGGTGCTACGGGTTGTCCGGCCCCGGCGCCGTGTTCCGGCGGGCGCGGCGACGGGCCCGCCAGCGGGCGAGGAGTTCACCGGGGGTGCGGGCCGGGGGCGTGTGCTCGGCCGGCCGCTCCTCCTCCCGGGTGAGCGGGGCCGTCGGCATGAGGTAGCGCGAGCCTTCCGACTCCAGCACGCACAGAGGCACGTCCTCGGGGTCGTGGGGGTGCCCGACACGGATCGCGAAAGGCCGCGGCGGGTCGTCGGCGATCTCGCCCTGCAGGAAGGTGGCGGCGGAGCGGGTCGTGCGCGCCGAAGCGACGGTCCTGCCGTCGACGAGAACTTCCACGAGGTGGCGCCGCACGTCGTGCAGGACGGTGATCGAGTGTCCGTCCTGATCCAGGTGGTACCGGTGCCGGGCCGCCACGACAGCCTCCCGAGGGGTTCCTGCCACCAGCGTAGGACCCGGCCCGGCGGGTGGCCGGGGGAGATCCGGCGCGGAGCGCCCCGTCAGAGCCACTTGTTGCGGCGCAGCGCCCGGTGGACGACGGTGCACGCGGTGATGATGAGCACCCAGACGGCGGGATAGCCGTAGGGGGATCCCAACTCGGGCATGTGCTCGAAGTTCATGCCGTAGACGCCGACGATCATGGTGGGGACGGCGATGAGGGCGGCCCAGGCGCTGATGCGGCGCATGTCGGCGTTCTGCTGGACGCCGAGCTGGGCGATGCTGGCGCTGAGCATGCCGCTGATGAGCTCGTCGAAGGACAGGATCTGTTCGCTGACCCGCTGGTGGTGGTCGGCCACGTCCCGGAAGTAGGCGGCCACCTCCCGCGGGATCTGCGGGAGGGTGCCTTCGCTGAGGCGTTGCAGGGCCGGGGCCAGCGGCATGACGGCGCGCTTGAATTCGAGGAGTTCCCGCTTGAGCTGGTAGATGCGCCCGGCGTCGACGGGGCTGTCGGGGGAGAAGACCTCGGCTTCCAGGGTGTCGACATCGCCCGCGAAGCAGTCGGCGACGTCCACGTAGCGGTCGACGACCATGTCGGCGACGGCGTGCAGGACGGCGGCCGGACCGCAGCCCAGGTGCTGGGGGTCCTCCTGGAGCCGCCGGCGCACGTCGTCGAGGGGCGGGGCGCTGCCGTGGCGGACGGTGATCGCGTAGCCGGGCCCCGCGAAGACCATGATCTCCCCGGTGTCGACGATCTCGCTGGTCGACGTGACCTTCTCGTGGTCGACGTAGACGATCGTCTTGAGAACCAGGAACAACATGTCGTCGTAGCGTTCCAACTTGGGCCGCTGGTGCGCGTGGACGGCGTCCTCCACCGCCAAGGGGTGCAGGCCGAAGGCCTCGGCGACCTCCTGGAGCTGCTCCGCCGTGGGCTCGTACAGGCCGATCCAGGCGAACCGCCCGTCCTCCGGCGCTATCCGTTCCGTGATCTTGCCCAGGTTCACCTGGCCGGGGACGCGCCGTCCGTCCTCGTAGAGCGCGCAGTCCACCACCGCCGACGGCAGGCCCCCGCCCTCGTTCCCCTGCTGCTGCGCTGCCATGCCGTGCCTCTCGCTGCCGTCCGACCGGGAGTAAGAGAATCTACCCCCACCTGCGCGTCTTCACCGGCGCCCGCCGCAGCGGCCTCCGCCGGGCCTGCGGCGGGAGGGGGGCAGGGGTGCATCTGCGCGAGGGTGGCGGGTCGAACCATGAGGTGTCCGTCGCTCCTGTACGACCTGGACACGGAGGCGGTGGCGAAGGCGGGGCGTCCCGGCGCGATGCCTGGAACGCCGCAGGGGCTCACCGTAGCGGTGTGCTGCCCTGAGCGATCGAGGTCGACGCGGTCAACGCCGGCGCCCGGGGCCGGGATCGGACGGGCCGAGCGCGCCGCTCGCGCGCGGCGCCGAGGGGCCCAGGGCGGTACCGGATGATCCTCGGGAGAGCGCGGAGCGCGCCGGGACGGAGGTGTCGGAGCCGTCGCCGGCGTGCCGCTGCTGCCAGTACGGGTTGTCGTGGGGGAGCTTGCTGGATACGCGGCCGTACATGCCGAAGGTCATGATGACCAGCCCCATGACGAAGCTGAAGATCACGTTCGTCATGCCGAAGTCCAGGAGGTTGGCGCCCGTGTCGAGGATGAAGATGTGTGCGAAACCGCTGATCAGGAACAGGGCGCCGACGGCGATGTTGAGGGTCGAGGCGAAGTTGCCGCCGATGAACGCACCCACGGCGAGCGCCAGACCGACGACGATCGAGATGATGCTGAGGGCGGTGTTGGTGGTCAGCCCCGCGATCGTCTCGCCCCGCGTGTCGAAGGGGCTCAGGGCGTCGGCGAAGCCGAGGATTCCGAAGGCGATCAGGATCACGCCGCAGAGCAGGGCGCCGTACCGGTAGACGGCGGCCAGCTGATGGTCCACGGGGAGTTCATCGCTGAGTTTCATGGGGCTCCTTCACGTCGTTGACCCCGGGGACGCCCCTGCCGAGGAGTCCGATATGAGTAATTTTATGTACACGTGGTCCCTCAACGAGTTGCCCCGTTCGTGCATCGCTTCTCCGGCTGGGCGGGCGAGCGCGGGCGGAGTGGCTGCCGCCGGGGGGGGGGGGGGGCCCCGGCGGGGGACCCGCGCGCCGGGGGGGCAGGCGCG
>NZ_JBHXSC010000035.1:0-58674 GCF_042716505.1 Streptomyces sp. NPDC058674 | reverse complement strand
ACGGTGAGGGGGAGACCCGGCCGCGGGGCGGGGGGCCCCCGCCCCCGGGAGGGGTCAGCCCTGGTTCAGGGGCAGGGCGAGGTCGGTGACCTGGCGGTCCTGGGGGAAGGCGCCCAGATCGCGGGCGGCGCCGGTGAGGAGGTTCATCCCGTACAGCCGGAAGGCCCCGCCGGTGCTGAGGGCGGCGAAGCCCCGGTTGGTGCCCTGTCCGCGGGAGTAGTAGACGTCGAAACCGGCATGCGGACCGGCGTTGACGCCGAGGTTGCCGGTCGGGGCGAGCGTCCCCGCGTTGGCGGGGGACTGGAGGGAGACGCGGTCGGCCGTGGTGTCGATGTCGAACAGGGTGGTCGCGGTGGCCGCGTCGAGGTCGTTGTTCGTCTAGGCGGCGCCGGTGACGCCCAGGGCGGTGGACGGCGCGGTGGTGGGGTTGGTCAGCGTCCCGTCGGCCGTGGTGGTCAGCGGGGCCGACCGGTCGTCGACGTTGTGGCGCAGGTTCTGCCCGGTGTCGGAGATGACGCGCAGCCGGTTCGCGGCCGGGTTGAAGTCGACGCCGAACTGCGCGCCGGACAGGGCGACGGTCAGCTGGGAGACCTTCGTGGCCTTCGCGCTGGAGGTGCTCAGCGTGTAGATCCCGCCGCGGTCGCCGACGCCGTACAGCCTCTCGTTCTGGACGCGGAAGTCGATGCCGACGATCCGCCTGTCTCCCCGGAGCCCGGAGACCCTGCCGATCGACATCGGCTTCGCCGGCCGGTCGACGGTGAACTCCACCAGGCGCTGGTCGGAGGTCAGGCCGACCGCGGTCAGCGCCCCGCGCGCCATGCGGTCCGCGGCGGGGGCGCTCCCGCCGTCGGCGGCCGCCAGGACGGGCGCGGAGAGGGCGGTGGCCACGGCGATCGAGAGGGCGATGGTGGTCTTGCGCGTACGCATGGTTCTCCCGGGAGGTGTCTCGTCCCGCCCACGGGGGGAGCGGGTCCGGACGGGATTCGCAGCGCAGGGGCGCGCGGACGGGCCGAACCCGGGAAGACCACCCCGACGGCGTCATAGTGCGCTTGTCGGGCAGGTCCGTCCCGATCCCCCGCGGCGGCGGGGAGGAGGGGCCGCCCGTCGGAGGACGCCGGATCGCGCGGTGAGTTCGCTCAGCGAGTTCGCGCGGTGAGTTCTTAGCATCAGAGGGCAAGTATTCGCACCGCCGTCGCACGGGCGGCTACAAAGGGCCGGAACGAACAGAGCCCGGCGGAACGGATGATGCCACCCGTTGACGGCCGGGGTGATGTCGAAGGCGGTGGACGTGTCGTGCGCGAATGCAGCAGGATCGAACCGGTTGCGGTGGACCCTCCTCCGGGGAGGCCGATTTCCGGATCCGCCCCCTGATGCGCGCCGTCACGCTGAAACCCGTGGCGTTCTCCGTGAAGTACGCCTCCGTGGGGGAATACCGGCTCTTCGCCTCGACCATCCGGTCCAGAGCGGCGCAGGCACGGGAAATCGCCAAGGAGGAGGGGCATGGTGAGACGGGAGCGTACTTCCTCCCCGCGCGCATTCAGTTGAGCGGTCTGTTCGTCGAGCTCTACATCGAGCTCCGGGTCCGGAATCCGGGTCTTCGCATCGTCGGCTTCCGCAATACCTTCGAAACCGGACAGGCCCCGCCGCAAGCGTGCTTCCGCCATGTGCGGGACTCGTCCGCGCCGCCCGGGATCCGCCGTGCGGAAGCCCTGCCGTTCGACGGCGGACGCTCCGCCCTGGAGGCGGCGGCCGGTGTACGGCGGACGGACCTCTCCCTGGGACGCCGCCCCATGATCAATTCCATTGTCTGGTTGCACCGGAACAGAGATCCGAGATGCACCGCACAGGGAATTCTCGTGCTCTCGGAGATGCTCTGCGAAGCCGCCCGCTTCCCCGTCCTGGCGGACCGGATGTCACGCATATGGATGACCGGCGGGCAGCTGACGGCCGCGTCGGGAGTGGTCGCGTGAAAACGGGATGCCGTGTGGGGGCCCACTCCGGGAACTCGATCCCACCTCAGTACGATCCGCGATTCCCGTCCTGGGAATCCATGGAACAGGAGCGAATGTGATAGTCAAGCGCACTGGTCGCCTCGTGGTGCTCACCGCCGTGCCCGCCGCCGTGTTCCTGACCCTGGGGCTTTCGGGCCCAGCCCTCGCGGAGGGAGGAAAGGCGTACCAGATCGACCTGGCGCAGCTGAACGAATCCGGTTCCCGAGGCACCGTGATGCTCAGCCTCAAGGGCAACAACCTCACCGTGCAGATCGAGTCCGAGGGCATGGTGCCCGGACAGCCGTCGGCCCAGCACCTGCACGGCTCGACCAAGGGGCACGACTTCCACTGCCCGGACGCCAGTGACGACACCAACGGCGACGGGATTCTCAACAACACCGAGGCCACGGTCGACTACGGCGACATCAACATCTCGCTCACCACCTCCGGGGACACCAAGGCGACCAGCGGTCTCGCCGTGGAGCGCATGCCCGTCGCGAACAAGCAGGGCAAGGTCTCCTACAAGCGGACGATCGCCGTGGGGCAGGACGTGGTCGACCACATCAAGGACCTGCACGTCGTGCAGCACGGCATCGACCGCAACAACAACGACAAGTACGACTTCCAGGGGGCCGGCAAGAGCGAGCTCGACCCCAAGCTGCCCCAGGAGGCGACCGCTCCCACCAACTGCGGAGAGGTCAAGGGGGCGGCCGTGGGATCCATCCCGGTCGGCGGCATCGAGACCGGCGGCGGCGCCCCGCAGCCCGCGGCGGTGCCGGTGCCCGTGTCGGCGACGACGATGGCCGGGGCGGGGGTCGCCGTGTCCGCGCTGACGGCTGGCGCGGTGGCCATCAGGCGCTCGCGGTCCCTCGCGGTCCCGGTCCGAACGAAGAACACCGGGGGCGCCGCGTGAAGCCCGCCCGGCGCGCCGCACCCCCCGTGCCCGGCTCGCGGCCCCGCCGCCGGACCGCGGTCCCCGTGGCCGCCGCCGCCCTCGCCGCGCTGCTCCTGGCGGGCTGCGGCGGCCAGGACGCGGCGTCGCCCCCCGCCCCCGGGGGCCAGGCCCAGCAGGGCGGTGTACCGGCCGCCGGCGCCGCCGGAGGCGCTCCCGCCGGCGAGGCCCCCGCCGGCGGCCATCCCCCGGCGCCTGAGGGCGGCGCGCAGAGCGGCGCGGGCGCGGGCCGGGCCGCGCCCGCGCTCGCCCGGTCCGAGCCGCAGAAGATCAGCATCCCGTCCCTCGGCGTCTCCAGCTCGCTGGAGACCCTGCGGCAGAACGCCGACGGAACGATGGAGACCCCGAAGGATCCCGGTCTCGCGGGCTGGTACGAGCCGGGGCCGACCCCCGGTTCCCAGGGGCCCGCCGTGATCGCCGGCCATGTCACGTGGAACGGCGCGGCGGCCGTGTTCGAGAAGCTGAAGACGATGAAGGCGGGCGACACCATCAAGGTCACCCGGCGGGACGCCAAGACGGTCACCTTCACGGTGAACCGGGTCGCCGAATACCCGAAGGCAGAGTTCCCCACCCTCGAGGTCTACAAGAACCTCGACCACGCGGGCCTCCGGCTGGTCACGTGCGGCGGCGACTTCGACCCCAAGAAGCACTACTACGACAGCAACGTGGTCGTCTTCGCCAGCATGACGGGCACCGCGTAACCGGGACGAGGGGCCGGGCGCGCACGGGCCCGCGCCGGCCGCAGGACCGCACTGCGGCCGGGCGGGCCGCCCCGGGTGGGCTGGCACCCCTGAGCGCACGCCAACCCGCTTGCCGCAGACCGGCCTTGGGGCCCGACGCCGGCGCCACCTCGGAGCGCCCGCGCCGGGACCCGGTCGGTATCGTGAGGCCTCCGGGCTCCCGCACGGGGACGGCTGCGGCATCCGCCGCGGCGGTTCCCGCGCTGCCGCGCCCCCGCCGCGCCGGCGCGGACGGGGACCGGTCGGGAAGCCGACGCACGTGACAAGGACGGATGGTGTTCTGTGCAGGGATCCTCGGGCGGGCCGAGCGGCGGCGACGCTCCCGTCACCGCGACCGTGTGCGTGATCGGCGCGGGACTGTCGGGGCTGGCGACCGCACACGCCCTCGCGGCCAGGGGGATCGACTTCGTCGTCCTGGAGGCGGCGCCGGACGTCGGGGGGATCTGGCGTCGGCCGGGGGCCGGCGAGCGGGGCCCGGCCTATCTGTCGCTGCACCTGAACAGCGCGAAGCAGCTGACCGGTTACGCCGACTTCCCGATGCCCTCCGAGCTGCCCCTGTACCCCGGGCACCGCGATGTCGCCGCGTACCTGCGGTCGTTCGCCGAGTGGGCCGGACTGCTGCCCCGCATCGAGCTGCGTACCGAAGTGGTCTCCGTACGGCAGGACGCCGACGGCGCCTGGACGGTCACCAGCCGGGACGGGCGGGCAGACGTGACGGAGCGGCGCTTCGGGAAGGTGGTCGTCGCCTCGGGCCACAACACCGAAGCCGCGCTGCCCGATCCGCTGCCGCCGGGATCCGAGTCCTTCACCGGCAGGATCCTGCACTCGATGGACTACCTCGACGGCCGCGACTTCGCCGGGCAGCGGGTCGTCGTCGTCGGGATGGGGGCGTCGGGGGTGGACATCGCCGCCGACCTCTCCCGGCACGCCGACCGGACCCTGCTGTCCGTCCGCCGGGGGCTGCACATCGTGCCCAAGCAGTTCTTCGGCACGTCCGTGGACCTGATCGCCGAAGCGCCGTGGTGGAACGAGATGTCCTTCCCCGAGCAGCGCCGCTTCGTCGAGCAGGCGCTGCTCGTGGCGCGCGGGAGGCTGGCGGACTACGGCCTGCCCGAGCCCGACCACCCGGTCTTCGCCTCGGCGGTGACCATCTCGGACGAGATCCTCAGCCGCATCCGGCACGGCGCCGTGCTCCCGAGGCCCGCGATCGCCTCCCTGAACGGCAGCCGGGTGACCTTCACCGACGGGACGGCGGAGGACGCGGACGCGATCGTCTTCTGCACCGGCTTCCGCATGGACTTCCCCTTCCTGCCCGCCGGGTGCCCGGTGGGCAGGAAGCAGGGGGCGGTCGAGCTGTACCGGCGGGTCGTCGCGCCCGACCGGACCGGACTGTACTTCGTCGGCCTGATCCGCCCCGTGGGCTCCATCACGCGCCTCGTGGAGGCCCAGGCCCGGTGGGTGGCGCGGATCGTCGACGGCGACGCCGCCCTGCCGTCCGAGGAGGCCATGCGCGAGGAGATCGACGCCCACCTCGGCCGCATCGAGGAGCGCTACGGTCGGACCGAGGGTGCCTCTATCCAGGTGGACGTCGGGCCCTACCTGCGGGAACTGCGGGAGATGCAGGACGCGTAGGGCCGCACCGCCTCAGCGGACGGCCTCGGGCCGCGCGGCCGGTGCGGCGGCCGGCGGCCTGACCGCGTACGCCTCGGAGGAGATGTACGCGGTCACCCGCGGCGGCCGCCCCTGCTGGTGGGCGAGGCCCAGGTAGGCGATGAGGCCGACGCCGTCCTCGAGCGGCCGGGAGGTGACGGCGGCCAGCGACCGCAGGAGCGGGCCGGTGTCCATGCCGTGCCGGCCGAGCACGGCCACCGCCCGGTCGAGGGCCTCGCCGTCGTGCCGGGCGTAGTCGCGGACCGGGACGTAGAGGGTGAAGCCGCTCGGGCGTCCGCTCGCCGTCTCGGTGAAGGAGTGGCAGGACTGCACGGGGCGGCGGTCGAGCCGCAGGTCCGGCCCGTTCCCGTGCCCGTTCCCGTCCAGGCCGTCGGCGTCGAGGCCGCAGGGGTCGGCGCCGTGCCCGGTCCCGAGGCCGCAGGGGTCGGCGCCGTGCCCGGCCGCCGTGCGGAAGAAGCGCCGGACCTGCGGCCGTCCCGAGCCGCCGTCCACCCGGGACAGGCCCGCCGCCTCGGCGGCCGACAGGTCGTGGTGGGCGAGGTAGACCTTCACCCGGGGTTCCTCCCAGTCGCCCAGGTCCAGGGCGAAGAACAGGTGCCGGTCGCCCTCGGGCAGCGAGGCGAAGGCCTTCCGGTGGCCGAGGCGGCGCAGGGCCTCCCGCACCGTTTCGGCGGAACGTTCCTGCCCGGACGCCGCCGGGTTCAGGTACACCTTGACCCGGGGCACTCCGCCGGGCAGCAGCTCCAGTGCGCACCAGAGCGCCAGGGGCCCCTGCGGGTCCGGCGGGAAGAACAGGTCCTCCAGCCCGTCCAGCCGCGTGGTGTCGAATCCCCAGCGCCGCGCCATCTCCCGTACGACCCGCAGCCCGGTGCGCCCGTTCTGCGCCAGGCTGTCGGCGCCGTAGCCCGGTTCCAGCAGCACGCGCAGCGTCGGTTCTCCGTCCGGCACGAAGGAGAGCGAGAACTCCACGGGCGTGTGGTCGTCGGAGAGGAAGGACTCGTCGGGCGGCGGCAGGTGGAGCGGCCGCTCCGCGGCGGGGCCCAGCACCGTGAGCAGCGTGCGCGCGTACCCGGCGGAGTCGGGCCCGCTCAGCCCCGCGGCCTCGCACAGCCGCAGGACCTGTCTCGCCGCGTGGGCGCCGAGCGTGTCCCCGTCCGGCGCCCTGGGGTCGGCGGCCCCGGGGGCGCCGGCGGCCCCACCCGGCGAGGACCGGAGCGCCCAAGAAGATACCCGCCTGGAGAGGCGGGTATCGGGGGCGCCCGGAGCGCCGGAGTGGTGCATGACAGCGGCGTCGTCGGATATGTGGTCCACGACACCTCCTTCGCCTCGTAAGCAGGACGTCACAACGCGTTGCTCACTACCCCTGAGGCGAATCGTTCATGCGGTGGTGGGGGAGTCGACCGGAGTTGCGTGGGTCACCTGGTGATCCAGGTGAGGAACTGGCTCCACATTCCGCTGCGTTCGCGCTTGTGCCCCGTCCCGGCCGCCCCGCCCCCCTCCGGGCCCGGGGACGCGTCGGTGCGCTCCCGGGCGCCGCCCCCGCGGACGGACTCGACCGGGGTGAACCGGGCCGGGAGCGTGGCGAGCCCCCGGTTGAAGGGGCCGGGACGCCAGACGAGGCTGTCCTCCGGCACGGCGAGCTCGACGTCGGGGAGCCGGTTGAGCAGGTTCTCGATGGCGGTCACCGTGATCTGCCGGGCGGGCTCCTTCGACGGACAGGCGTGCGGGCCGGCGCTCCAGGCCAGGTGTGCCCGGTTGCTGCCGGCCTGGCGTGCGGCCGTCAGTGCGGGGCCGGTGTTGGCGGCGGCGAATCCGACCAGCACGAGGTCGCCCGCCCGCAGCTTCTGCCCCGCGAACTCCATGTCCGACGCCGGGTAGTGCGGCGCCAGGTTCTGCATGGGCGGGTTCTCCCACAGCGTGTCGTCGATGGCCTCGTCGATCAGGCCGCCCTTGTGGGCGTACGCGTCATGGGTGAGCAGCCGGTGCAGGGTGTTGCCGATGAGGTTCCGCAGCGGTTCGTTGCCCGCCACCAGCAGCAGGGCGAGCTGGTGCACCATCTCCTCGTCGGTCAGCTTCGCCTGGTGCTGCATCAGCCACGAGGTGACGTCGTCCCCGGGCTTGGCCCGCTTGAGCCGTACGAGCTCCCCGACCGCCCCGTAGAGCACCTCGACCGCCCGCTCGGCGTTGAGCCCGTCGAACATGCCGGCGATGCCGAAGAGCACGCGGTCGCCGATGTCGGGCGGGCAGCCGAAGAGCTCGTTGAAGACGAACAGCGGGAGCTGCTTGGCGTAGTCGCCGAGCAGGTCCGCCGAACCACGCGAACCGAACTGCGATATAAGGTAGTTGGAAACCTGTTCCGTGCTCCGGCTCAGCCTGCGCGAGTCCACGCGGGCCATGCTGTCGGTGACCGCCTGGCGCAGCCGCAGGTGCTCGGCGCCGTCGCTGAACATGCAGTTGGGCCGGTACGCCAGTACCGGGACGACGGGGTTGTCCGGGCTGACGACGCCCTCGTTGAGGTCCCGCCAGCGACGCGCGTCCTTGCGGAAGGAGCCGGAGTCCTGGAGCAGTTGCAGCGCCGTGGAGTAGTCGGTCACGAGGGTGGCCTCCACCCCCGGGGCCAGCTCCACGGGCGCGGTCGGACCGTAGTGGCGCAGGTAGGCGTAGTAGGCCTGCGGATCGGCCGCGAACCCGGGTCCGTGCAGCGGTACCCGGCCGCCGGCGTCGTGCGCGGGGCACCCGGGCGGGGGCACGGGGGTGGTGGGTCGAGCGTCCATTTGTGTGCTTCCTAGTGAGCGCGGTCCAGCAGATAGCGGACGAGGGTGATCAGCGCGTCGCCGGACGATTTCGCGTCGCGCGCGTCGCAGGTGACGACCGGGGTGTCGTCGAGCAGGTCCAGAGCCTCGCGCAGTGCCCGTTCCTCCCGGTCCGGCGTGCCGTCGAAGCGGTTGACGGCGATCGCGTAGTCGAGGCCGTACTGCTCGATCAGGTCGATCACGGCGAAGGAGTCCGCCAGGCGCTCGGGGTCCACGAGCACCAGCGCCCCGAGCGCGCCGCGCGCCATGTCCTCCCACATCTGGACGAAGCGCAGCTGGCCGGGGGTTCCGAAGAGGTAGAGCACCACGCGGTCGCTGATGGTCAGCCGGCCGAAGTCCATGGCCACCGTGGTCGTGGTCTTGCCCCGCACTCCCTTGAGGTCGTCGAACGACTCGCCCGCGCGCGTCATCGTCTCCTCGGTGGACAGCGGGGGGATCTCCGACATCGTGCCGATGAAGGTGGTCTTGCCGACGGCGAAGTGGCCGACGACCAGGATCTTCACCGCAGTCTGCGTCGCTCCGCCGCGGACGTACGCCTGCTCACGCAAACTTGGCGCGGAGACCATTGAGTACCTCCTCGAGGATGTGTCGGTCCGTGAGCGCGGCGCGCTGCACGGGAGGCCGGGTGATGAGGTAGCCGCCCTCGGTGAGGGAGGAGAGCAGGATCTTGACCACACCCATGGGGAGCCGCGTGTGCCCCGCGATCTCGGCGACCGAGAGGTAGCCGGCGGTGCACAGGTCCAGCAGGCCCTGCTCCTCGGGCGACAGCCGCGTCGGACGCTGCTGCCGGTCGTCCGCCGCCGTGACCAGGGTGATCAGAGACAGCTGCTCCTCGGCGGGCAGCCCGCGACCCTTGGTGATGACGTACGGACGCACTAAATCGGCGGCCTCGGGCCCGAGTTCTTCGAAGGAGGTCATGAGCGGATGCCGAGGTTCTCACGCGGCGGCGTGGTCAGGGCCTTCCCCAGCTGGCCGACGAGCTGCTGCATCCGGAAGGTGATGTCCTGCATGTCCACGTCCGGCGAGGCGGAGACACCGAGGTACGCGCCCTCCCCGGCCGAGATCAGGAACACCCAGCCGCCGTCGAACTCGACGAGCGTCTGGCGCCACTTGAGCTGGCCCGACTCGATGAAGAACCCGAGCGACCGGCTGAGCGACTGCACGCCGCTCATCGCGGCGGCGACCGTGTCCGCGTTGTCCTTGTCGAAGTCCTTCGTCCGGGCCATCAGCAGACCGTCGGCGGAGACCAGGACCGCGTGCAGTGCCCCGGGAATCTCCAAGGCGCTGTCAAGCATCCATGACAGATCGTTGTTCACGAGACCTCATGCCCTTCGCTGCTCGCATCACGTGTGCTGCTCGTATGACCCGCCGGGTCCGGGCGCAGGGCCCGCCCGTTCTCCGTACCCCGCTGGAAGGCCCCCATGATCGCTGCGGCTTCCGCGTCGGAGCGGCTCGCCGCGGCCGGAGCGGGTGTGCTACCCGGCACGATGGCCATCGGCCGCTTGCGGCTGCGCTTGGGCAGGCCGTCGACGGTCGAGGACGTGGTCACCGCGGCTTCGGGACCGCTCGGGTCGGCCGTGTAGACCGGCGCCGCCGGAGCCGGGGCCTTGCGCTCGGGCATGGCGGTGAGCAGCTCGTGCGGCAGGAGGAGGACGGCGCGTACGCCTCCGTACGGTGAGCTGGAGTCCACGGAGACCTCGAATCCGAAGCGCTCGCAGAGCACGCCGATCACAGCGAATCCGAACTGCGGGGGGCTGCCCAGTCCGTCGACGCCGGAGACCCGCTCGGTCGACAGGAGCTTCTCGGCCTTGGCGCGCTCCTCGTCGTTCATGCCGACACCGGCATCGTCGACGACGATGCAGATCCCCTTGGGCACGGTGCGGATGTTGATCTCGACGACGGTGTCCGGGCTGGAGTAGCTGGTGGCGTTGTCGAGCAGCTCGGCGAGAGCCAGTGCCACCGGTTCGACGGTCCGGTTGGTGATGCCGAAGTCGACCTGGGAGAGGATCTCCACGCGCCGGTAGTGGCGGATCCTGCCCTGGGCGCTGCGGACCACGTCGTAGACCGAGGCCACCTCGCGCTGGCGCCCCAGCCAGCCGTCGCACAGTACGGCGATGGACTGCGCGCGCCGCCCGAACTGCGAGTTCGTGTGGTCGATCTCCAGGAGGTCCTGGAGGATGACGGACTCGCCGTACTTGCTCTGCAGGCCGGAGATGACCGACTGCTGTTCGGCGGCGAGGCCCTGGAGGGTGCGCATCGCGGACTTGAGGACCGATTTGGTCGCGTCCTGGGCGTGCTCCTTCTCGGCCTCGACGGATTTGGAGAACCCGCTCTCCAGCTCCGCGTAATGTGCTTTGATCATCTCGATCTCGTGCCGCAGAACCCGTGCCGCCCGGCGCTGGCGGACAATGACGGCGACCGCGCCGATGACGGCGACGAGAAGGGCCCAGAGCACTGGGTTCTGTATGTGATGCGTCATAAGACTCTCTTCAGGCGACTGACGGCCAGTTGCTGAATCCGTCCGTGCGGGGGACCGGCGGACCGCCCGTGCCGGGGTACCGCCCGGATGGCCGCAGTGGTCGGAGATGTCGTCGTGCGCCCATCGGCCGTTCCGCAAGTGCGATGATCGTATCACCGGGTGTGAGCAGGTGATCGAACGTCAACAAGGCGTTCAGCGGTGCACATTGACTTGTTTTGGCTGGCTTCACCGCGAACCGGTGAGGTACGGGACAGCCTCGCGCGACAGGGCGTGCGCGCCGGGCGCGGGGAGGTGTCCGACGGGGGAACAGCCGGTGAAGATGCCCGGCCCGGCGGTGGACCCGGTGGTGGACCGGGGGGTGGACCCGGCCGGCCTCAGAGCGGGTGTCGACCTTCCTGCGCGAGGCGGTTCGCGAGCTGGGTGCGGGTGCGCTCGCCGGTCCTGCGGGACCGCCCGGTACGTGCGGCCGAGCATCGTCTGGTCGTGATCCCGGACCGTAGGACGCGGCGCGGGGGTGCACCGCCCCACCGGGCGGTGCACCCCCGCACGATCCGCGTACCGGGCGGTGCATCGGCACGTCGACGGTCAACCCCCGCCGTGCCGCTGCTCCGTGCGGGTCAGTGGCCGAGCGTGAAGTGACCGAACTGCCAGTGCTCCTGCTCGCCCTCGGCGGCGCACGAGGAGGTGTAGACGGGGCCGAAGTGCGCCGGGACGGCGGCGGCGGTCGAGCAGGTGGCCGCGAAGCCCGCGTGGCTACCGGAGAAGAACTCGCCCTCGCCCGCGTCGTCGGCCAGTGCGGCGCCGGCGCCGCCCAGCAGGATGCCCGCGGCAAGGACAGAGGCGGTCAGGGCAGAGCGCATACGCATGACTACTCCCAAAGGGTTTCCGGATGACGCGTCAGGAAGAGTGCACGTCGGCCGGTTCAACATCACGGATCGTCACGAGAAACGGCATGTCACTCCAATGGCCCGACAAAGGCGCCGGGGCGGCCCGGGAGGGCCCCGGGGCCCGGGACCCGGCTCGCGGCCGAGTGGGTGGCGGGCCCCTGCCGCGGCCGAGCCGCCTGCGGGGCGCGGCCCTTCGGGCACGTACGCCGGGGGAGCTGCGGGCCCGGTGGCCGGCGGGGCGCGGCCGGTGCGGCGCCCCGCCCGTCCGGGTGCGTTCCGCCCGCCTCGTCACGCGCGCGGCCGGCGCAGCCCGGAGCAGGAGACCGCTCGACGCACGCTTCCACGGCCGTCAGGACTCCCGGGAACGGCCGCCCGGCCCGGGTGCCGCCGACTCCTTCCGGGCGGGGGTCAGGACGTGTGGGTACGAGGTGGGCTCGCGCGCGGCGGTTCCGACCGCGGCGAACGGCCGCCCGGCCGCGGCGCCGCGGCGGCCGGGCGGCCGGGTCAGGTCTTGCGGTAGGAGTACGCCTCGGCCGCGGCCGTTTCCACCGCCGTCAGCGGGGCTCCGGCCGAGGCGGCCACCACCGCGGCCACCGCGCCCTCCACGAACGGCGCGTCCACCAACCGGGAACCGGTCGGCAGCTCGTCCTCGTCCAGCAGCGCCTTGACCGTCAGTACGGCGCTGCCCAGGTCCACCAGCAGGGCGACCCCGGCGCCGCGGTCCACCTCGCGCACCGCCGCGACGATCCGCTCCGCACTGGTGCCCAGACCGCCGTCGGCCGTACCGCCCGCGGCGGCCACGGGCGCCACCGG
This sequence comes from Streptomyces sp. NPDC058674, assembly GCF_042716505.1. Lineage (NCBI taxonomy): Bacteria > Bacillati > Actinomycetota > Actinomycetes > Kitasatosporales > Streptomycetaceae > Streptomyces > Streptomyces sp. NPDC058674. Next base: position 46,328 of record NZ_JBHXSC010000035.1, on the reverse strand, counting down.
GCCGCCCGCCGCCAGGCCCCGCGCCAGATCCGCCACCGACTCGGCAACCGCCGCGCTGTGCGAGACCAGCACCACGCCGACCGGGCCGGGGCCGGAACCGGGCTCTGTGCCCCCCTCCGCGCCGGTCACCGCGGGCCGCCCGGCGCGTCCGCGGCGTCCGCCACGTCCGCCAGCGCCCCCAGCAGCAGCGCCGAAGAGGTCGCGCCCGGATCCTGGTGCCCCACGCTCCGCTCGCCGAGGTAGCTGGCCCGGCCCTTGCGCGCCTGCATCGGGACCGTAGCCAGCGCTCCGGCCTCCGCCGCGTCCCCGGCCGCCCGGTAGGACGTGCCGAGCGCGGCCACCCCCGGCACCAGCGCATCCAGCATCGTCTTGTCGCCCGGGGCGGCCCCGCCGAGCTTCGCCACCGCGCCGACCCCCGTGTGCAGGGCCTCGCGCACGGCCTCGTCGGAGACCTCGGCGGCGTCCCCGAGCTCCTTGCCCGTGCGCCGCAGCAGCGTCCCGTACAGCGGTCCCGAGGCGCCGCCGACGGTGGAGATCAAGGTGCGCCCGGCGAGCTGGAGCACCGCTCCCGGGGTGTCCGGGACCTCCGCGTCCGGGGCCCCCGCGCCCAGGGCCGCCCGTACCGCTGTGAAGCCGCGCAGCAGATTGCTCCCGTGGTCGGCGTCCCCGATGGGGGAGTCGAGCTCGGTCAGCCGGTCCGCCTCGCGCTCCACGGCGGCCGCGGCGGCCGCCATCCAGCGCCTGAAGAAGTCTGCGTCTCGCACCGGATCTCCTCGCTCAGCCTCTGGTTCGGCCCGTCCCACCGCCACCATACGATCAGCGGCCCCACCGGAGCCCGGCCGTCTGCACCGGCGCGTCCCACAGCCGCAGCACCTCCTCGTCGGCCCGGCACAGGGTCACCGAGCAGCCCGCCATGTCCAGCGAGGTGACGTAGTTCCCCACGAGCGTCCGGGCCACCGGAACGCCCCGGTCCGCCAGCACCCGCGCCACCTCGGCGTGGAAGCCGTACAGCTCCAGCAGCGGCGTCGCGCCCATCCCGTTGACCAGGGCCAGGACCGGCCCGTCGGCCGGGGCCACCGCCACCAGGTCCTCCAGTACGGCGCCCACCGCGAACTCCGCGATCTCGCGCGACGACATCATCGCGCGACGCTCACGGCCCGGCTCGCCGTGGATGCCGACGCCGAGCTCCAGCTCGCCGTCCGGCAGGTCGAAGGTCGGGCTGCCCTTCGCGGGGGTGGTGCAGGCGCTCAGCGCGACGCCGAAGCTGCGGGAGGCCTCGTTGACCCGCCGGGCCACCGCCGCGACCTGTTCCAGGTCCGCGCCCTCCTCGGCCGCGGCCCCGGCGATCTTCTCCACGAAGAGCGTGGCCCCGGTGCCGCGCCGGCCGGCCGTGTAGAGGCTGTCGGTCACGGCCACGTCGTCGTCGACCAGCACCCGCTCGACCCGGATGCCGTCCTCCTCGGCGAGCTCGGCGGCCATGTCGAAGTTCAGCACGTCGCCGGTGTAGTTCTTGACGACGAACAGCACGCCCCGCCCGGAGTCGACTGCCTTGGCGGCGCGCACCATCTGGTCGGGCACCGGAGAGGTGAAGACCTCGCCGGGACACGCGGCCGACAGCATCCCGTACCCCACGAAGCCCCCGTGCAGGGGCTCGTGTCCGGAACCGCCGCCGGACACCAGCCCCACCCGACCGCCCTCACGGGCGTCCCGGCGCACGACGACCCGCCGCTCCACGTCCACGTCCAGCTCCGGATGGGCGGCGGCCATCCCCCGGAGGGCGTCGGCGACCACGGTCTCCGCACTGTTGATCAGCATCTTCATCGGGTACCTCCCGGGTGGAACCGAAGGGTGGACCACTGACCGGTGCCCGCACCGAGCGCCCGCCACCCCCACAAGTGTGCCGCGCGGCGGCGGGCATCCGCGATGCGCGGGCGTCGGTGGCCAACCGAAATGGGCGGGATTAAACTGATCTGCGGCGGACTCGGGGCGGTCCACTGCCGGTCCACGGGCCGGCGGGAAGCAGGCACCGATGACTGAACACCTCAAACGATCGGGTCTGGTCGGCGAGCTCTCGGCTGAATTCGCCGGCACCATGATCCTCATCCTCTTCGGTTGCGGCGTGGTGGCCCAGGTGGTCGCCGGAGGGGCACTCACGGATCCGGCCGGCGGCCTCGGCAACCACGACAGCATCGCCTGGGCCTGGGGCCTCGCCGTCACCCTGGGCGTCTACGTCGCCGCGCGGCTGAGCGGCGCCCACCTCAATCCCGCGGTGACCGTCGCACTGGCGGCCTTCAAAGGGTTCCCCTGGAGCAAGGTGGCCCCGTACGCGCTGGCCCAGACGGCCGGCGCCTTCGTCGCGGCGCTGATCGTCCGGTGGAACTACACGGAGGCGCTGGCGAAGGCCGACCCAGGCCACACCATCAAGACGCAGGGCGTCTTCTCCACCCTGCCGGCGAACGGGAACACGAACCTGCCGGTCACCGAGTGGGGTGCGCTGCGCGACCAGATCATCGGAACCGCGATCCTGCTGCTGCTGATCATGGCCGTCACGGACCTGCTCAACACGCCTCCCGGCGCCAACCTGGCCCCCTTCATCGTCGGCCTGATCGTGGTGGCGATCGGCATGGCCTGGGGCACCAACGCCGGCTACGCCATCAATCCCGCACGCGACTTCGGTCCCCGGCTCGCCAGCTTCTTCACCGGGTACGGGGGAGCGTGGCGAGACCAGTACGGGCACTTCTACTTCTGGGTGCCGATCATCGGCCCGCTCATCGGCGGCCTGCTGGGCGCGGGCCTGTACAAGTTCTTCATCGGCCGGTTCCTGCCGACCGCCGAACCGGAACCCCCGGGACGGATTCCGGCCCCGGAAGAGAAGTGACCGACTCCCGCGGGACGGGCCGCGATCCGGCCCGTCCCGCGGGAGCGACCCGAGGAAAGGCGGCACCCCATGGCTGACTTCGTCGGCGCCGTGGACCAGGGGACCACCAGCACCCGTTTCATGATCTTCGACCATGCGGGCAACGAGGTGGCCAAGCACCAGCTGGAGCACTCACAGGTCCTCCCGCGCTCCGGGTGGGTCGAACACGACCCGGTCGAGATCTGGGAGCGCACCAACTCGGTGATGCAGAACGCCCTCCGGCACGGCAACCTCTCCGCCTCGGACCTGGAGGCCATCGGCATCACCAACCAGCGGGAGACGACCGTCGTCTGGGACCCCCGCACGGGCCGCCCGTACTACAACGCCATCGTCTGGCAGGACACCCGCACCGACTCCATCGCCGCGGCCCTGGAGCGCTCGGGGCAGGGCGACGTCATCCGCCGCAAGGCGGGGCTGCCCCCCGCCACGTACTTCTCCGGCGGCAAGATCCAATGGATTCTGGAGAACGTCGACGGAGTCCGCGAGGCGGCCGAACAGGGCCACGCCCTCTTCGGCAACACCGACTGCTGGGTGCTGTGGAACCTCACCGGGGGCCCCGACGGCGGAATCCACGCCACCGACGTGACCAACGCCAGCCGCACCATGCTGATGGACCTGGAGACCCTCGACTGGGACGACGAGCTGCTGGGCTTCTTCGGCGTCCCGCGGTCGATGCTGCCGGCCATCAACCCGTCCTCGGACCCCGCGGCCTATGGCCGCACGCGCACCTCCCGGCCGCTGCGCGAAGCCATCCCCATCACCGGCGTCCTCGGCGACCAGCAGGCGGCCACCGTCGGGCAGGTCTGCTACGCGCCCGGCGAGGCCAAGAACACCTACGGCACCGGCAACTTCCTGGTGCTCAACACCGGTACCGAACTGGTCCGCTCCCAGCACGGCCTGCTCACGACCGTCGCCTACCAGTTCGCCGGCAGCCCGGCGGTCTACGCCCTCGAAGGCTCCATCGCCGTCACGGGCTCCGCGATCCAGTGGCTGCGCGACCAACTGAAGATCATCGGTGACGCCGCCGAGAGCGAACGCCTCGCCCGCACCGTCGAGGACAGCGGCGGCATCTACTTCGTCCCCGCCTTCTCCGGCCTTTTCGCCCCGTACTGGCGCTCCGACGCCCGCGGCGCGATCGTCGGCCTCGCCCGCTACCACGACAACGGCCACCTCGCGCGGGCCGCGCTCGAAGCCATCTGCTACCAGAGCAGGGACGTCGTGGAGGCCATGGAGCAGGACTCCGGCGTCCACCTCGACGTCCTCAAGGTCGACGGCGGCGTGACGGCGAACGACCTGTGCATGCAGATCCAGGCCGACGTGCTCGGCGTACCCGTCAGCCGCCCGGTCGTGGCGGAGACGACCGCGCTCGGCGCCGCCTACGCCGCCGGCCTGGCCACCGGCTTCTGGCGGGACACGGACGAACTGCGCACCCACTGGCAGGAGTCCAAGCGCTGGGAGCCCGGATGGACCGAGGAACAGCGCGCGGAGGGCTACGCGGGCTGGAAGAAGGCAGTGGAACGCACCCTCAACTGGGCCGAGGTCGCATAGGACCGGGCGGATGCGCGCGGCCGGACCGCCCCGAGCGGTACGGCCGCACCCGCAGCCGCCCGCCGTACGAGGAGGAAACCCATGGCGAATCCGGTGGCCCTCTCGCCCGGGGCGCGCGCAGAGGCACTCGCCCGCCTGGGCGAGGGCGAGCTCGACGTCCTCGTCGTCGGCGGCGGGGTGGTCGGCGCCGGAGCGGCCCTGGACGCCGCCACGCGGGGCCTGAAGGTCGGGCTCGTCGAAGCCCGGGACTGGGCCTCGGGCACGTCCAGCCGCTCCAGCAAGCTCATCCACGGCGGTCTGCGCTACCTGGAGATGCTCGACTTCCGGCTCGTCGCCGAGGCACTCAAGGAGCGCGGGCTCCTGCTCCGGCACCTCGCCCCGCACCTGGTGCGGCCGGTACCCTTCCTCTACCCCCTCCAGCACCGGGTCTGGGAGCGCCCCTACGTCGGCGCCGGCGTGTTCCTGTACGACGCCATGGCGACCGCGTCCGGGACCTCCAGGGGCCTGCCCCACCACCGCCACCTGCTCAAGCGCCAGGCCCTGCACGAGGCACCCGCGCTGCGCTCCGACGCCCTGGTCGGCGCCGTCCAGTACTGGGACGCCCAGGTCGACGACGCCCGGCACACCATGTTCCTCACCCGCACGGCCGCCGCCTACGGCGCGCTGGCCGCCAACCGGACCCGCGTCAGCCGCTTCCTGCGCCAGGGGGAACGGGTGGTGGGAGCCGTCGTCACCGACCTGGAGACCGGCGAGGAGACGCAGGTGCGGGCCAAGCAGGTCATCAACGCGACCGGGGTGTGGACCGACGACACCCAGGCCATGGCGGGCACCCGCGGACAGTTCCACGTCCGCGCCTCCAAGGGCGTGCACCTGCTGGTCCCGCGCGACCGGATCAACTCCCGGACCGGACTGATCCTGCGCACCGAGAAGAGCGTGCTGTTCGTGATCCCGTGGGGACGCCACTGGATCATCGGGACCACCGACACCGACTGGACCCTCGACAAGTCCCATCCCGCGCTCAGCTCCAGGGACGTCACCTACCTGTTGGACCACGTCAACGAGGTCCTGGCCACCCCCCTGGTCCCCGAGGACGTGGAGGGCGTGTACGCGGGACTGCGGCCCCTGCTGTCCGGCGAGGCCGCGGAGACCAGCAAACTGTCCCGGGAGCACCTGGTCGCCCACCCGGTGCCCGGCCTCGTCGTGGTCGCCGGCGGCAAGTACACGACGTACCGGGTCATGGCCAAGGACGCGGTCGACGAAGCGGCCCGCGGCCTGGACGAGAAGGTGCCCGACTGCACCACGCACCGCGTCCCGCTGCTCGGGGCCGACGGCTATCCCGCCCTCTGGAACTCCCGGCACGGCCTCGCCGAACGCTCCGGGCTGCACGTCGCCCGCATCGAGCACCTCCTGAACCGCTACGGCTCCCTGGTGTACGAACTGCTCGCGCTGGTCGAGGCCGACCCCTCGCTCGGTGAACCGCTGCCGAGCTCCGACGACTACCTGAGGGTCGAGGCCGTCTACGCGGTGACCCACGAGGGGGCCCGCCACCTGGAGGACGTACTGGCCCGCCGCACCCGGATCTCCATCGAGTCGTGGGACCGCGGCGTGGACGCGGCGCGGACCGTCGCCGAACTGATGGCCCCCCACCTGGGATGGGACCGGGCGCAGCAGGACCGCGAGGTCGACCACTACCTGAAGCGGGTGGCCGCCGAACGCGAGGCCCAGGAGCAGCCGGACGACCGGACCGCCGACGCGGTGCGACTGGGCGCCCCCGACATCATCCCGGGCCGCTGAGCCGCTGAGCCGCCTCCCGGGGCTCCCCGCCGGCGGGGAGCCCCACCAAGTGGCTGGGACGGCTCACGGTGTCCTGCCCGCGGGGCGGTGGTAGCGGACCTCGGGGACCGGGACGCCGTCGACGTCGGAGGAGGAGACGGCGCCGTCGGGGGTGAATCCGGCGCGCTCGTAGAAGCGCCGGGCGCGGGCGTTGCCCTCGACGACCCACAGGCGCAGCGCCGGCCAGGAGCCGGTGCGCCGCAGCACCTCGGCCATCAGGGCGCGGCCGATGCCGGTGCCGATGAGGTCGGGCCGGGCATAGAGCGCGTACAACTCGCCCGCCCCGTCCGTGTGTTCAGTGGCGGGCCCGCAGCCGAAGCAGGCCCATCCCACGACGGCGCCGTCCGCGTCCTCGGCGACCAGGTCGGTGGAGGCCGAGGCGGCGTCGGCGAAGCGGGCGCGCTGCCGCGCGGCGTCCTCGCGGGCGTCCATGGCGTCGAGGTGCGCCTGCGGCATCAGCCCGGCGTACGCGTACCGCCAGCCGGCCAGGCGCAGCGCGGACACCGCGTCGATGTCTTGCTCCGCCATCGCGCGGATGCCGATTCGGGGCCCGTCCGAGTGGGCGTCGGGGTGAGCAGTCATGGTCGGGAGTCTGACACGGGCCGCTTCCGCCCGACCCGCCGGGAAGGGCCGCGGTCCTACGCGGGCCGCCGGGGGCGCGGGGCCGACCCGTCCGCGGGCCGTACGGCGGCTGCGCCGAGGGCGGCGAGTTTCGCGGCGACCTCGTCCGCGGTGGCGGTGTGGCCCAGCTCGGTCAGGATGTCGCGGGCGTTGCGCCAGGCCTCCCCGGCGGTGCCGGGCTCGCCCGCGGCGCGGGCGGTGTCGCCGAGGTGGGTGAGCAGGGACGCCTCGTTGAACCGGTCGCCGCACTCGCGGTACAGGTCCCGGGCCCGTTCGTAGCAGCCGATGGCCTGCCGGTGGCGGCCGACGTTGTGGTGCACGAAGCCGAGAGTGTCCAGGGTGGCGCTCTCACCGCTGCGGTCGCCGATCTCCCGCTGCCGGGCCAGAGCACGCTCACAGTGGGCGACCGCCTCGGCGTACCGGCCCAACCGCGTGTGGCACCAGCCCATGTTGTTGAGCGCCCTGGCCTCGCCGACCCGGTTGCCGGCGGCCCGGTACTTGGCCAGCGCCAGGGTGGCGTGCTCCAGCGCCCGGGGGAGGTCGAGCTGCCGCTCGAAGACCAGGGTCAGGTTGTTGTGGCCGTGCGCCTGGCCGAGCGGATCGCCCAGCTCCTCGAAGAGCGAGACCGCCCGGCCCAGCAGCCGGTCGGCCTCCGCGTACCGGCCCATCCTGGCGTGGGCGCGCCCCAGTTCGAGGTGCGCCGCCGCGATGCCCGGCCGGTCGCCGAGGCGCTGGGCGGCGGCCAGGGCCGCCAGCTGGGTGGTGACCCAGTCGGGCCAGTGGCCGCGCTGTTCGAGGTACGCCGACACGGTCCGGGCCAGGTAGCCGACGTGGGTGTCCGGCGCGGAGTCGACCGCGGCCAGCAGGGTCTGGTGTTCGGAGGCGAACCACCGCAGCGCGCTGTCGCGGTCGGCGAAGGCCGCCGCCGGCACCCCGGGCGCCGCCGGGGGGAGTTCGATCGGGTCGCGGTGGTCCAGCATCGCGCCCGCGGTGTGGGCGGTGTGCAGGTAGTAGTCGACCAGCCGCCGGCGGGCACCGGCCTGGTCCGCGGGGGTGACGTCGGCGTGGGCGAGCTCGGTGGCGTAGGCCCGCAGCAGGTCGTGCATGCCGTACCGGTCCGGGCCGGCCGGATGGACCAGGTGCGCGCGGGTGAGCAGGGTCAGTGCCGCGCGGGCGTCCTCGGGACTGCGGCCGGTGAGCGCAGCCGAGGCGGCTGGCGAGATGTGAGGGCCGAACTGCAGTCCCAGCAGCCGGAACGTGCGCGCCGCGGCCGCCGGCAGGTGTTGGTAGGACCAGGAGAAGACCGCGCTGACCGGGCTGCCCACCGAGTCCAGCATGTCCAGCCGGCGGCGCCGGTCGGCCAGTTCGGACACCAGGTACGGCAGCGGGGTGGTGCGCAGCGTGGCGGCGAGCTCCGCGGCGACCCGCAGGGCCAGCGGCAGGCCGACGCACTGGGCCGCCAGGGCCTCGGCGACCCCCGGTTCGGTGTCGATGCGCTCGCCGATCAGCCTGCGCAGCAGGTCCAACGAGTCGCCCAGGGGCAGCAGGTCGAGGTCCAGACGCCGGGCGCCGTGCCGGGCGACGAGCTCGCCCAGGGTGTCGCGGCTGGTCACCACGACCGCACAGGAACCGGTGCCCGGCAGCAGCGGCCGGACCTGGTCCACCGACGAGGCGTTGTCGAGGACGATGAGGATGCGGCGTCCGCTGACCTCGGTCCGGTAGCGGGTGACCCGGTCGGCCGTCTCCAGCGGTACCTCGTGGGCGGGCAGTCCCAGCGCGGACAGCAGCCGGGCCAGGGCGTCGCCGCCGGACAGCGGCTGCTGCGGGTCGTAGCCGCGCAGGTCGACGTGGAGCTGGCCGTCCGGGAAGCGCGTGCGGGCCAGGTGGGACCAGTGCAGTGCCAGCGCCGTCTTGCCCACCCCCGCCGTCCCGGACACCACCGCGATGGGCACCGCGGTGCCCGGGGCCCCGAGCAGCACCCGGCCGAGCCGGGCCAGTTCCTGCTCCCGGCCCACGAAGTCGGCCACGTCGCCGGGCAGGGTCGCGGGGACCCGCCACCGCCGGGCCCGCGGGGTGCGGGGTCCGGCGCCCTCCTCCGCGAGGAGCGCGTGGTAGGCGGAGACCAGGTCGGGGCCGGGTCCGATGCCGAGTTCGTCGGCCAGCCGGCGTCGGACCTCGTGGTAGGTGCTGACGGCCGCGGCCCGCCGGCCCGCGGCCTCGTAGCCGCGGATGAGCCGGGCCAGGGCCGACTCGTCCAGCGGCCGGGCGTGCGCGACCTGCTCGAAGAGCGCGACCGCTTCGTCGGCCGCTCCGGCTGCCAGCAGGGTCTCGCCCTTGGCCGCCAGCGCCGCGAACCGCTCCTCCACCAGCGCGAGGGCGGACGGATGGGCCGCGAGCGCCGGGACGTCCGACAGGGGGGCGGCCGCCCGCCACAGCCCCAGCGCGGTGTCGAACAGCGTGAGGGCCTGCGTGTGGTCCCCCGCCCGGCGCGCCGCCGCCGCCCGGTTCACCCCCGTACGGAACGAGACGACGTCGATGTCGCAGCCCGCGGTGCGCAGTCCGTAGCCGTCGCCGACCGAGGGAAGCAGCGAACTGGGCGCGCGCTTCGGGCGATCGGGTTCGAGCAGTTTCCGCAAGTGCTTGACGTGGGTCTGGATCACGTTGACCGCGGTGTGGGGCGGGTCCTCGTGCCACAGGGCGTCGATCAGCTCCGCTCTGGACACCGCTCTGCCCGACGCCAGTCCGAGCAGGCCGAGGACGGCCCGCCGGCCCGCCGTCGGTATGTCGATGTGGACGCCGCCCCGCAGCACCCGCACCGGGCCGAGTAACTGGATCTGCACGCGTGGCTCCCCCCGCCGTCTCGCGCACCCTTCGACTCTGGCCGATGGAGCGCCGTCCAGTCGCCGTCCAGTGGCGGTTCCTAGGCTAATCGACATCGAATCGAAGGGGGAACCAGCCTTGGGTGGCGTTGACGAAGGTACGGTGCCGACAGCGGGCGTCCCGCGGGCGGGTGCCGCGTGATGATGCGCCTGCACGCCAATGAACATCCGGAGGGGCCGCCGCCCGGCGTCGCCGACGCCCTGCGCGCACTGATCCCGCAGCTCCACCGCTACCCCGTCCCGGCGAGCGCGCTGGAAACGGCGATAGCGGAGCAGTACGACGTCCCGCTGAACCGGGTTCTGGTCGGCGCGGGCAGTGCCGAGGTCATCAGCCTGGCCTGGCGGGCGTTCACCGGCCCGGACCGTGCCGCCTTCTTCCACGAGCCCGAGTTCGAGCTCTACCCGATGCTGGGCGTCCAGTGCGGCACCCCGACGCACACCCGGCCGTGGCCGTGGGACGGGGACCTGGCCGGCCACCTCGCGGACGAGCCGGTCGGGCTCGTGGCCGTGTCCAACCCGCACAACCCCACCGGCGCCGCACGGCCCCGGCAGGCGATCGCCGACCTGGCGCGCGGCCTGCCCGACACGACCGTCGTGCTCAACGACGAGGCGTACCACGACTACGCGGACGTCGAGGACGGGGAACTCCCGCTCGGCGCCCTGTCCGAGCTGCCCAACGTCCTGACCACCAGGACCTTCTCCAAGATCCACGGACTGGCCGGCCTGCGCATCGGCTACGGCATCGGCAACGCCTGCCTGATCGGCGCGCTCCGGGCGCTGCAGACGCCGTTCAGCGTGAGCTCCGCCGCCTGCGCCGCCGCACTGGCCTCCCTGGCCGACCCGGCCGTGCTCGTGGAGCGCCGGGCGCGCAACCGCCGGCACCGGGAGGAGCTGGCGGGCGCGCTGGCCCGGCGCGGCTTCGAAGTGGCGCCGAGCCAGGCCAACTTCCTTTTCGTCCGGCCACCGCGCGGGCGGTCCACCTGGGCCGCCGACCTGCTCGACCGCGGTGTCCGGGTCCAGCCGTCCGGCGCCGGCCTGCGGGTGACCGTGGGTACCGCCGCCGAGGTCGCCGCGCTCGTCGCGGCGGTCGACGACGTCCTGTCCGCCGTTCAGACGACCACTCTGGGGGAATCATGACCAACCGTGTCATCGACGACGTCTACAACCACACGCTCACGGCGTACGCCATCTCGGCCGCGTGGGAGCTCGGCCTGCTGGAGCGGCTGGACACCTCCGACCGGCCGGTGGACCTGGCGCACTTCGCCCGCGAGCACGACCTCGACGGACCGTCGGTGGAGGCCATCGCCCGGGGGCTGGCGATAGCCGAGATCGTGGTGCTCACCCCGGACCTCGCATCCGCCACGCCGGGTCCGCTCTTCGCCGACACCTGGGCGAAGAAGGGCTTCTTCTACTGGCTCACCCGCGGGTGCGGCGACCTCTTCCGGAGCATGCCGGAGCTGGTCAGGAACGACCGCCGCACCGGTGACCAGGTGGTGCGCGACTACAAGGCGATCGGCCTGGCCGCCCGTGACGCGGGCTTCTCCTACGTGGACCCGATGTTCTACAAGATCATCGCGGACCGCGGCCTCACCCACGGCGCCGACCTCGGCTGCGGCAGCGGCGAGCGCCTGATCAAGCTCGCCGCGCAGAACCCGGCGTTCCGCGGGATCGGCGTGGACGTCGCCGCGGGCGCGCTGGCCCTGGCCGGCGACTCGGTCGAGAAGGCCGGGCTGAGCCACCGCGTGTCCGTGGTCCCCGGCGACGCGACCCGCATGGAGCCGCGCCCGGAGTTCGCCGGGGTCGACTTCGTGTGCTGCTTCATGATGGGACACGACCTGTGGCCGCGGGAGGAGTGCCTGGCGAGCCTGAAGCGGATCGGCGAGGCGTTCCCGGCGGCGACCGACCTGATCATCTGCGACACGTACCGCTCCGACCTCCCGCCCACCGAGCCGCACCCGGTCTTCACCCTCGGCTTCGAGACCGCGCACGCCGTCATGGGCCAGATGATCCCCTCGCTGGACGAGTGGACCGGGGTACTGGCCGAGGCGGGCTGGGACCGCGCCGACGTCATCGACTTCGACCTCCCGCCCTACACCGCCCTGATGCACCTCACCCGCGAGCTGCCGGCCACATGAGCGACGGGAGCGACGCGGGCCGGCACATCCTCATCCTCAACCGGTTCGACGGGGAAGTGGGCTGCCGCTACACCGAGTACGTGGACCACGCGACCGACCGGGTCGCCTACCTGACCGCCGCGGGGGGCCGCGACGCCGTCGACGCGGCCCTCGCCGAGACCGTGGCCGTCGTCGACGACCTCGCGGACTGGGCGGCGGTGTCGGAGCTCGCCCTCGGCATCGTCCGCCGCTACGGCCCGCTCGACCACGTCGTCGCGCTGTTCGAGCGGGACCTGGAGGTCGCGGCGGCCCTGCGGGAGCTGCTGGGGGTCGCGGGCCCCCGCCCGGCCGAGGTCGAGCGGGTCCGCGACAAGGTGACGATGAAGGAGCTCGTCGCCTCCGCGGGACTGCGGGTACCGCGCTTCACCGACGCCGGCTCGCCCGACCGGGTACGCCGGTTCGCCCGGGAGACCGGCTTCCCCGTGGTCCTCAAACCCCGCGACGGCTCGGGGAGCCAGGGCATCCACCTGGTCCACTCCGCCGCCTCGCTGGAGGAGACGCTCGCGTCGCCCCTGGAGAACTACGCGTGCGAGGAGTTCGTCGACGGGACGATGTACCAGGTCGACGGGGTCGTGCAGGGCGGCGCCGTGCGGGTGCTGCGGGCCTTCCGGCTGCTCAACACCTGTCTGGAGTACGCCCTGGGCGACCCCTTCGGCTCCGTGGCCTGCGACGACCCGGAACTGGAGAAGCGCCTGGCCGGGTACGCGGAGGTGGTGCTGGCCGCGCTCGGGGTGCGCGACAGCGTGTTCCACCTGGAGGTGTTCGCGGTCGGTCCGGAGGCGCCGGCCGCTCCCGCGGTCGCACCTGTCCCCGACGCCACCCCCGTCCCTGGCGACTACGACGACCTGGTGTTCCTCGAAGTGGCGGCGCGCGCCGGAGGGGCGGAGCTCCCGCACCTCTGGCGCGAGGTGTACGGACTCGACCTGCTGGAGGTCGCCGCCCGGATGTCGCTCGGCGAGTCCCTGGTCCTGCCCCCCCTCGCTCCCGGGGGCGAGGCCGCCGGCTACCTGCTGATGCCGGAACCGCCGGTACGGCCGTGCCGGGTCCTGTCGACGACCTCGCTCATCGACCGGGTCCCGGAGATGTACGCCGAGGTCCTGCCCGAGCCGGGCGCCGTCCTCAACGGCACCGGCGGGGCGAAGGAGACCGGCGGGCGCTACCGGTTCCGTGCCGGCAGCGGACGGGCGGTCGAGCTCGCCATCCGGCAGGTCATCGACGCGTACGACCTGGACTGGGAGCCCGTGTCCGGCCGGGACGCGCAGGTCTTCCGGGTGGCGGGACGCGCGCAGTCCACGGCGCGTCCGTGAGCGTGGCGACGGCGCCGCCGCGCTTCGGGCAGGTCTTCGCCATCGCCGAGTTCCGCATGCTGTGGCTGGCCCAGCTGACCTCGGTCGGCGGCGACCAGCTCGCACGGGTGGCACTCGCGCTGCTGGTGTACACCCGGAGCGCGTCGGCGGGGCTGGCGGCCCTCACCTACGCCCTGACCCTCCTCCCGGAGCTGCTGGGCGGTCCGCTCCTGTCATGGCTGGCGGACCGCTACCCGCGGCGCGGGCTGATGGTGGTGTGCGACCTGGGCCGGGCCGCCCTGGTCGCCGCCATGGCCGTCCCCGGCACCCCGCTGTGGCTGCTGTGCGGCCTGCTGATCGTCGTACAGCTGCTGCAGTCGCCGTACCTGGCGGCGCGCTCGGCCCTCCTGGCGACGATGGTGCGCGGCGAGCGCTACCTCGCCGCCGCGGCCGTCGTCAACGTGACCGCCCAGCTCGGCCAGCTCGCCGGGTTCGCCGTCGGCGGCGTCGTCGTCGCGGTCCTGGGCCCGTCGCAGGCGCTGCTGATCGACGCCGGCACCTTCCTCTTCTCGGCGGCCCTCACCCGCTTCGGCATCGCCCGACGTCCGAAGCCGTCCGGCGCCGCACCTGGCGCCGGACGGTGGAGCGCGATCACCGGCGGGGCGCGCCTGGTCCGCGCCGACCGCCGGCTCCGACTCCTGGTGGCGTTCGGCTGCCTGTCGGGCTTCTACGCGTGCAAGGAGGGACTGGCGGCGCCCTACGCGCAGGCCATGGGGCACGGCCCGGTGGGAGTCGGACTCCTGCTCGCGGCCGGCCCCGCCGGCGCGGTCGTCGGGGTCTTCCTGCTGACCCGGTGCGTGAGTCCGGAGCGCGGACTGCGGCTGCTCGGCCCGCTGGCGGTCGCGTCCTGCGCGGTGCTGGTGTTCACCGCGGTGTCCCCGGGCATCGCGGTCACCTGTGCGCTGTGGGCGGTGTCCGGGCTGTTCTCGGCGTACCAGGTCCCCGCGAACGCCGCGTACAGCACCTCGGTCCCCGACGCGATGCGCGGCCAGGCCTTCGGACTGGCCTCCACCGCGGTCCGCGTGGCCCAGGGGCTCGGGATCTCGGCGGCCGGCTTCGCCGCCGACGCGGTGCCGGCGCCGCTGGTCATCGCCGTGTTCGCGGTCCTCGGAGCGGCTGCATCCGTCGGGGTCGCGATCAGCTGGTCGAAGATCCCCCACCGTGCCGCCGAAGCACCGCGGGGGACGCTCCCCGCCCCCGACTCCCCGACCCTCATACCCAAGGACACCGAATGACCACGCCGGTTCTGACCACCGAGCCACCGGGACGACTGCACGGCACGCTGCGCCCGCGCCATCTCACCATGCTGGCGATGGGCGGCGTCATCGGGTCCGGGCTGTTCGTCGGCTCCGGTGCGGGCATCGCCCTCGCCGGGCCGGGGATCGTCCTGTCGTTCGCGGCCGCGGGCGTGCTCACCATGCTGGTGATGCGGATGATGGCCGAGATGACCGCCGCGTTCCCGTCCAGCGGCTCCTTCTCCGCGCACGCGGAACGGGCCTTCGGCCCGTGGGCCGGATTCACCATAGGCTGGCTGTACTGGGCGACCCTCGTCGTCGTCCTCGCCGTCGAGGCGACCGCGGCCGCGGTCATCGTCCACGGCTGGCTTCCCGCAGTTCCGCAGTGGCTGCTGATGCTGACCTTCATGGCGGTCTTCACCGCGGTCAACCTCACCGCGGTCGGCAACTTCGGGGAGTTCGAGTTCTGGTTCGCCCTGATCAAGGTCGTGGCGATCGTGGGGTTCCTCGTCCTGGGACTGCTCGCGATCCTCGGGGTGCTGCCCGGCGGCGGCTCCGGGGCCGCCGCCGGCTCCGGCGGACTGCTCCCGCACGGCTGGAACGGGGTCGTCGCGGGCTTCGTCGCCGCCATACCGGCCTTCGGCGGCCTGGAGGTCGTCACCATCGCCGCCGCCGAATCGGCGAACCCGGCCCGCGCCGCGGCCCAGGCGGTCCGCAGCGCGGTCTGGCGGATCTCCGTCTTCTACATCGGCTCGATGATCGTCGTGGTGAGCCTGCTGCCGTGGAGCGACTCGCGCCTCGGCGCCAGCCCCTTCGTCGCGGTCCTCGACGAGATCGGTGTCCCCGCCGCCGGGCAGATCATGAACGTCATCGTCGTGATCGCCCTGCTGTCGGCCCTCAACGCCAACACCTACGCGGCGGCCCGGATGGTCTTCTCCCTGGCCCAGCGCGGCCAGGCCCCGCCGTCCCTGAGCCGGCTCAGCCGGACGGGCGTCCCGTACCCGGCCGTCCTCGCGTCCACGTCCTTCGGCTTCGTCGGCGTCGTCCTGAACCTGCTGTGGCCGCGCACGATCTTCCTGCACCTCCTCAACGCGGTCGGCGCCGTGCTCCTGCTGGTCTGGGTCCTCGTGGCCTGCTCCCAACTGCGCCTGCGCCGGGACCTGCCCGCGGACACCGGGGTCAGGATGTGGGGACACCCCCACCTGAGCCGGATCACCCTGGGCGTCATCGGCCTGCTCCTCGTCAGCATGTTCGTCGACCCCGACACCCGGGTCCAGATGATCAGTTCGGCGGTCCTCGCGTCGCTGGTGCTGTCGGTCGCCCTGGTCCGCTCGCGCAGGGCCCCGGCATGAACGCGCCGGAGCCCGGCCCGCACCGCCCCCACGCACACACCGACCAGCAGGAAGGGACGCAGATGGACCGCGTGTCACTGACCCGGGAGTACCTGACCGACGTCGTCGAATGCGGCGCCAAGGCGGGAGAACTGGTGGGAGGCCAGAAGGACTCCGCACTGCTCGACACCTTCTACGCGGGCAGGCACCTCTCCCGCCCCCTCTTCCTCGGCCGCGCCGAACAGGCGCGGCTCCACGCGGACCTGGAGAACCTGCGCTCCGCGCTGACCACCCTCCCCGACCGGCTCTTCGGCGGTGACTTCGCGGCCTTCGCCCGCGCGGTCGGCCTCACCGAGGTCCAGGTGTCCGCCGTCATGCGGGGCCGGAGCACCTCGGTCTCCCGTCAGACCCGGGCCGACCTGTACGCCGACGCGACCGGTTTCAAGCTGCTGGAGCTCAACATCGGCAGCGCGGTCGGCGGAATGGACAACGCGGACATGTGCCGCGAGCTGCTCCGGCACCCGGTGCTCGCCGACTTCGCCGAGCGCCGCGGGCTGGGCTACGTGGACTCGATGCGCGAGCAGGTGAACAACATCCTCGTGGAGGGCGGATTCCGGCCCGGCGACTCCCCGGTGGTGGCGCTGACGGACACGCCGGACGGCTGCGCCAGGATGCTCCCCTACATGGAGGTCCTCTGTGAGCGCTGGGCGGAGTTCGGCCTGGACGCCCACCCCTGCCACCTGGGGCAGCTGGAGGCCCGCGACGGCCGCGTGTGGCTGGGGGAGAGGCCCGTGGACATCGTCTTCCGGGCCTTCCTGATCGGGGACCTGCTGAAGTCCCCGGAGGTGCCGGCGCTGATGGACCCGGTCCTGGACGCCGCGGAGCGCGGCGAGGTCAAGATCTTCACCCCGCTGGACTCCGCCGCGTACGCCAGCAAGGGCGCCCTCGCGCTCCTCTCGGACGAGCGCAACCGCGGGCTGTTCGGCCCGGAGGTGCTGGCCAGCCTGGACCGCATCCTGCCCTGGACCCGGATGGTCCGCCGGGGCCCGGTCACCCTGGACGGCGGTGAGCGCGTCGACCTGGTCGCGTACGCCCTGGAGCACCGGCAGGACCTGGTGCTCAAGCCGACCTCGCTCGCCGGCGGGGACGGCGTGCTGGCGGGCTGGGCGGACGGCGTCACCGCGGAGCGGTGGCGCGAGCAGGTCCTCACGGCGCTCGACGGGCCGTTCATCGTCCAGCGCAGGGTCCGCCCGGTCCCGGAGCTGTTCCCCGACGAGAACGGCCAACTACAGCCCTGGACCCCTTTGTGGGGGGTGTTCACCGTGGTCAACGGCTACGGCGGCGCCTACATCCGGGCCGTCCCCGCCGGCTGCGGCGACGCCGTGGTGAACGTGGCGACGGGGGCGTACGCGGGCGCCGTGCTACAGGAGGGGGGCGGGCGCTGAGCCGCGGCCCGGCCGGCTCCACGGCGCCGGCCGGGCCGCGTCCGTCTCCGCCCCCGCCGGCCCCCTGCCCACCCCCGTGCACCCGCCGTCGCTGAACGTGTTCAAATGGAGGGGTGCGGTCCCGCGAAGCGGCAGGAAGGATGCAGTCCATGGAGAGCAGCAGTCGTACGGCGCTGATCGAGGACCTGATGGGGCGGTTTCCCCAGGTGCCCCGGGAGGCCGTGATCAAAGAGGACCTGCTGCGCGGCGGCATGGCCTTCGACGAATCCGCGCTCAGCGGCGGCGGGGACGGCACCGGCGGTGACGTCAAGCCGAAGTCCTACTTCATCTTCTCCTTCGACCACCGCACCCTGCCCGAGCTCGGCGCCGCGGCCCTCAACCGGCCGCCCGAGGAGATCGTGCTCACCGGCGGGCCCTACGGGCTGCGGCGCACGGTCGTCTCGGTCCGGGTGAACCCGGACTCCCCCTACGTCGTCCGGGGCGGCGAGGACGGCACGCTGGGCCTGTACCTCGACGGCGCGCGCATCGCGGACGTCGGCCTGCCGCCGATGCCGGAGTACTACCGGCACCGGCTGTCGAACGGCAAGTCCGTCATGGAGGTGGCCCCGACCATCCAGTGGGGCTACCTCATCTACCTGACCGTCTTCCGGGTCTGCCAGTACTTCGGCGCCAAGGAGGAGTGCCAGTTCTGCGACATCAACCACAACTGGCGCCAGCACAAGGCGGCGGGCCGCCCGTACACCGGGGTGAAGCCGGTCGAGGAGGTGCTGGAGGCCCTGGAGATCATCGACCGCTACGACACCGCCGGCGCCTCGCGGGCCTACACCCTCACGGGCGGCTCGATCACCTCCCGGGTCGCGGGGCGCGACGAGGCGGACTTCTACGGCCACTACGCGAAGGCGATCGAGGAGCGCTTCCCGGGCCGCTGGACCGGCAAGGTCGTGGCGCAGGCGCTGCCCCGGGAGGACGTGCAGCGCTTCCACGACCACGGGATCCGGATCTACCACCCCAACTTCGAGGTGTGGGACCGCCGACTCTTCCAGCTCCACTGCCCGGGCAAGGAACGCTACGTCGGGCGCGACGAGTGGCACCGCCGAATCCTGGACTCCACCGAGGTGTTCGGGCCGCGGAACGTGATCCCGAACTTCGTCGCGGGCATCGAGATGGCCGAGCCCTTCGGATTCACCAAGGTGAGCGAGGCCATCGACTCGACGACGGAAGGCCTGCGGTACTTCATGTCCCACGGCGTCGTGCCGCGGTTCACCACCTGGTGCCCGGAGCCGACGACGCCGCTGGGCAAGGCGAACCCGCTCGGCGCCCCGCTCGAATACCACATCCGCCTGCTGGAGACCTACCGGGCCACGCTGGAGGAGTACGGACTAAGCTCCCCGCCCGGATACGGACCCGCCGGGCCCGGCCGGGCCGTGTTCTCCGTCAGCTCGTTCATGGACAGCCTCGAAGGCCTCGAAGGCCCCGCCGGACTCGAAGGCCCCGGCGACCCCGGCGGCGCGCAGGGGCCCGCCGCCTGACCGGCGCGGCGGCAGCCCCGCCCCGTGGATCCGGGTCATCATGGCTGGGGACGTCGTGCGCCCGCACGCCCGAGTCGGGAGGTGGCTCGTACATGGACGAATCGCGCAGGGCCTGGCTCATGATCAGCGCTGTCGTCACCGTCATCCTCCTGAACGTCGTGGCGATCGTCCTGATGAACGTCTGAACGTCGTCAGCTCGGCTCCTCCGGCGCGGGCTTCCGCCCGCCCGCGGTGACCGCCCCCCGCGGCGCAGTTCCTGACATCCAGTCAACTCCCCTCGCGCGCAGGGCTGACCGGCCCGGGCCCGCGAGGGATGAAGCCCGCACGCACTCTTGCCGTGCCGCTCCGGTTCGCGAATGATGCTCCGGACGGGCCGGCCGACGGTGGCCGCACCGCACCCCCAGCGGTCAGGAGTCATCGTGCGGACGAACCGTCACATCCGGAGATCGTGCGTGGTCGTCGGAGCCGCCCTCGCGCTGGTCGTCGGCGTCCCCCAGGTGGCCTTCGCGGCGCCGCCCCCGGCCCTGCCCTCCCAGGCCGAGGCGATCGAGCTGACTTTCCAGCCGGCCTACGACTACGACACCGACGGCTGCTACCCCACACCCGCCATAGGGCCGACCGGCGTTCTGAACAGCGGGCTCAAACCGAGCGGCGCCCTCAACGGCAGTTGCCGGGACGCCTCGGACCTCGACAACACCAACGGCTACTCCCGCTGGACCTGCAACAACGGCTGGTGCGCCGTCCTCTACGGGCTGTACTTCGAGAAGGACCAGGCCGTCCCCGGCATCGGTCTGGGCGGCCACCGCCACGACTGGGAGCACGTGGTGGTGTGGATCCAGGGCGACCAGGCCCAGTACGTCGCGACCTCGGCCCACGGCGACTTCGCCATCCACGCGCGTGACAACATACGCTGGGACGGCACCCACCCGAAGGTCGTCTACCACAAGGACGGGGTAGGCACCCATTGCTTCCGTGCGGCGAACACCAACGACGAACCACCCGAAAACCACCGCCGTGCCTGGCAGTTCCCCGCGCTCGTCGGGTGGTCCGGCTATCCGGCCACACTGCGCGACAAGCTCAGCCAGGCCGACTTCGGCAGTGCGCACTTCGGCTTGAAGGACGGCTCCTTCGCCTCCCACCTGGCCAAGGCCAAACCGCCGGGCATCCCCTTCGACCCGTACCGGTAGCCGCAGGCAGCACCGGGCCGTCGTGGGCACTCCAGGTGCGCCGGCTTCGGCGGGCAGCCGTGACCCGCGGGGCCGGGCGGTGCCCCCGGTGACCGGACGCCCCGCCCACCTGCGCGCGACGGCCGCCGCCTACGACGCCGTCGCCGTCCGCTACGCCGAACTCTTCCGCGACGCCCTCGACCCGCTGCCGCTGGACCGTGCGGTCCTCGCCGCCTTCGCCGAGCTCGCGCGCACCGCCGACGCCGGGCCCGTCGCCGAACTGGGCTGCGGTCCCGGACCGGTGACGGCGCACCTGCGCGGCCTGGGACTGGACGCCTTCGGCGTGGACGTGTCACCCGTGATGATCGGGCTGGCCCGTGCGGCGTTCCCCGGCCTGCGGTTCGAGGTCGGCTCCATGGACGACCTCCACATCGAGGACGGGGGGCTCGGCGGGATCGTGTCCTGGTACTCGGTCATCCACGTCCCGCCGCGGGAACTGCCTTCCTATCTGGCCGAGTTCCGCAGGGTCCTGGCTCCGGGCGGCCACCTGTTGCTCGCCTTCTTCGAGTCCGAGGGCGGACCGGTGGCGCCGTTCGACCACAAGGTGGCGACGGCCTACCGGTGGCCGATCGACGCCCTCGCGGAGCTGGCGTCCGCGGCCGGTTTCGCCGAAGTCGGCCGGATGCTGCGCGAACCCCGCGAGGACGAGCGGTTCCGCCGCGGCCACCTGCTGATGCGGGCCGCGGCCCGGGAGGCGGGGGAGGGCGGGACGAGCGCCTGAGGGCGCCGTGCGTCCGGTCAGCCGCGCAGGGCCGATTCGAGCTGGTGGCGGTAGGCGTCCAGTCGGCTGCGGCCGGGGGTGAAGACCGGCATCTGGCGCAGCAGGCCGCGGACCGCCGGCGGGGCGTGCTCGACCGCCCACCGGATCTCCGCGTCCCCCGCAGCGGTGTCGTCGCCCGCCGCGAGTTCGCGTGCCCGCGCCACGTACATCGCCGGGGCGAGGGCGTGCTTCGCCTGGTGCGGGGTGGCCAGGGGGTGGATGTACGGGCTTGCCGCGGCGTAACCCGCGGAGCGGGCGGCGGCCGTGGCGACGGGATCGCCGACCTCGCGCGCGGCGGCGAGCGCCGCGAAGGCGAGGTCCCGCAGCCTGGCCGTCCGCTTCCCCGCGCGCGCGAAGGCCCGGATGCCCTCGATCGCCTCGCGGGGGCGGCTGTCGGACGGGGCCCGGGCCTCGAACAGCGGCAGCGCCCGCTCCGCGCAGTCGGCGGCCCAGAGCCCGAGGAGCCGGCGGTCTTCTTCGCTTATCGTCACGTGGGTCACCCGTGCATTGTGCCGTTCACGGCTCTTCCCGTCGCCGGGATCGCGCCCGCCGCCGAAATCGCGCCCGCCGCGTGACGCCCCGCCGCGCGACGCCGCGTACGGCACGACGGCGAGCCGGAAGGTCCGGGCCGGCCGCAGCTCGAGGCCGCCGCTCGGACGGGTGGCCGAGCTCACCCGTTCGAGGGAAGCGGCGCCGCCGGACCAAGCCGCCTCCTCCAGGACGGCGAATGCGGGGTGCGGCCCCCTTCGGGGCCGCGGCGGCGCGTCGCAGGGCGCGCTGCCGACACCCGCAGAAGGAGAACCCCTCATGTCCCGTGTGCTGAAGAGCGCAGCCCTTGCCCTGGCCGCCGGCGCAGTCGTCCTCGGCGGTGCCTCCGTGGCCTCGGCCGACGCCGGCGCCCAGGGCATCGCCGCCGGATCCCCCGGCGTGCTGTCCGGCAACCTGATCCAGATCCCGATCCACATCCCCGTCAACGCCTGCGGCAACACGGTCAGCGTCATCGGCCTGCTCAACCCCTCGTTCGGCAACGTCTGCGTCAACGGCTGACCGGAGCCGGCGCGGCCGCGTGGAACGCAGCGGCGGGCCCCGTCCGGCACCGGACGGGGCCCGCCCCCCGTGCCGTCCCGAGGCCGGGGGATGCCGCTGCGGCCGTGTCGACTAGGGTCGGCGGGACGGCGCCATGAGGAGGGGCCGACCCCGAACGAGCCACACGAACGAGCATGAGGAGCAGCCGTGAGCCAGCCTGCGTCCATCGCCCTGCAGCAGCAGATCGCCCGGGAACTCCAGGTGTCGCAGATCTTCGACGCCGAGCAGGAGATCGAGCGCCGGGTGGCCTTCCTCACCGAGCGGCTCGTCTCCACCGGGATGCGCTCCCTGGTGCTCGGCATCAGCGGCGGAGTCGACTCCACCACCGCGGGCCGGCTCTGCCAGCTCGCCGTCGAGCGGGCCCGTGCGGGCGGCCACGACGCGACCTTCTTCGCCATGCGGCTGCCCTACGGCGTCCAGGCCGACGAGCAGGACGCCCAACTCGCCCTCGGCTTCATTGCTGCGGACCGGGTGCTGACCGTGGACGTCAGGCCCGCGAGCGACGCCGCCCTGGAAGCGTCGCTGGCCGGCGGCACCGTCTTCCGGGACGCCCGCCACCAGGACTTCGTCCAGGGCAACATCAAGGCCCGCCAGCGGATGATCGCCCAGTACGCGGTGGCCGGCGCGCACGAGGGCCTGGTCGTCGGCACCGACCACGCCGCAGAGGCGGTCTCGGGCTTCTTCACGAAGTTCGGCGACGGCGCGGCCGACCTGGTCCCGCTGACCGGTCTGACCAAGCGCCGGGTGCGCGCCGTCGCGGACGCGCTGGGCGCCCCCGCCGAGCTGGTCTGGAAGACCCCCACGGCGGACCTGGAGACCCTCGACCCGGGCAAGGCGGACGAGGACGCGCTCGGCGTCACGTACGACGACATCGACGACTTCCTGGAGGGCAAGCCGATCGGCGAGGAGGCCTTCGCCACGATCACCCGCCGCTACCGGCTCACCGAGCACAAGCGCCAACTGCCGCTCGGCCCGTAGGCGACGCGCCCCGGCCGGCGGCTCCGCGCGTTCGCCCTCCGGACACCCGTGCGGAACGCGCGCGTCGGGCCCGTACCGCCGGCGCGGCTAGGCTGACCGTATGACTGTGCTCGTGTACGAAGACTTCGGCACCGGACGCCACCGAGAGGCCTCCCTGATCCGGCACGCCCTGGGCAGCGCCCACGACGAGGAGCTCGTCGCCGGCCTGGCCGGCGGCATCGGCTTCATGTACTTCGTCTTCGAGTACGAGGGCCTGGCACCCATCGCCACGATCGTGGCCCAGGCCCACCCCGAGCCCTGGGTGCAGGTCGCGCTCGGCCGGCTGGGAATCCCGTATGACGCCACGCGCGCGATGAAGCCCCGCTGGGGCCGGGTCCGTGCGGCCCTCGACGAAGGGCAGCCCGCCTTCTGCGTCGTCGACCGCTCCTCCCTGCCCTGGCACGAGGCCGACCCGGCCGCCGAGATGACCGGTGCCGACCCGTACACCGTCGTGATCGCCGGGTACGACGGCGACGACCTGCTGATCGAGGACGGCGCCGACACCCCGCACCGCATCGACCGGGAGGAGTTCGGGGCCGCGTGGACGGCGCACCGCAAGGGCCGCCACCAGCTGATCGTGCCCACCGGGCCGCCCGAGGGGGAGCCGGACGTGGAAGGGGCGATCGCCTCCACCGTCGCCCACCTCACCGGGCCGGTGCTGGGCAACGCGTTCGACGTGAACTTCGGTTTCACCGGGATGGAGAAGTTCGCCGCGCAGTTGCGCGACAGGACCACGAAGACGGGCTGGGAGCGCCGGTTCGGCAGCTCCCCCGAGGCCTTCCGCGCCGGTACGGGGCGGCTGTACGCCTGCCTGGAGGAGGAGTGGACCGCCCCGGGCGCGACCCGGCCCCTGTACGCGGACTTCCTCGACCTCGTCGGGCGTCCGGAGGCGGCCGGACTCTTCCGGGAGTCCGCCCGGTACTGGTCGGAGCTGGCCGCGCTCGCCCGGGACGCCGACCGGGACGCCGACGCCGAGGGTCGGCGCGCGCTGTTCGAGGCATGTGCGGAGCGCGTGGACCGCTGCGTGGACCTGGAGGGACAGGCCGTCCGGGCGCTGCAGAAGTAGCCCGCGGGGGAGCCGGCGTCCCGTGCCGGGCGGCCGTCCGGCCGCCCGGCGGGGCGTCAGACGGCCTCGCCGACGAGCTCTTCGAGCACGTCCTCCATGGTGACGAAGCCGATCACGGCATCGGTGTCGTCGGTGACGGCCGCCAGGTGGGTGCCGGCGTCGCGCATGGCGTCCATGGTGTCGTCCAGCGGGGTGTCCCGGGCGACCTGCGTGACGGTGTGCAGGTCGCCGACCGGGAAGGGAGCGGTGCGCTCGGTGGCCGCGAGGGCGTCCTTGATGTGCAGGAAGCCCATGATCTCGCCGTCGGAGCCGGTGACGACCAGCCGGGAGAACCCGTGGTCGGCCGCCGTGCGCTCCAGCCCGCGCGGGGTGGTGCCCAGCGGGACGGTGACGAACTCCGCGCGGGGGATCATGATGTCGCCGACCGGCCGCTTGCCGAGCGCGAGCGCGTCCCGCAGGCGTTGCCCGTCCTCGGGGGCCAGGAGTCCGGCCGCGCTGGAGTCCTTCACCAGGCGGGCGAGTTCGTCGTCCGTGAAGACCGCACCGACCTCGTCCTTGGGCTCGACCTTCAGCAGCCGCAGCAGCGCGTTGGCAAGGGCGTTGATGCCGAACACGAAGGGCCGCAGCATGCGGGTGAGGGCGACCAGCGGCGGCCCCAGGAGCAGCGCGGTCGGTACGGGCGAGGCGAGCGCGATGTTCTTCGGGACCATCTCGCCGACCAGCATGTGCAGGTACGTCGCCGCGGCGAGGGCGATGACGAACGCGATGGGGTGGACGAGGGCCTCGGGGACGCCCACCGCCTCGAAGGGGAGCTCCAGCAGGTGGGCGATGGCCGGCTCCGCGACCGCGCCCAGGACCAGCGAGGAGACGGTGATGCCGAGCTGGGCGGTGGCCATCATCGCGGAGATGTGCTCCAGCGCCCACAGGGTGGTCCGGGCCCGCCGGTCGCCCCTCAGGGCGGCCGGTTCGATCTGGCTGCGGCGGACCGAGATCAGGGCGAACTCGGCGCCGACGAAGAAGGCGTTGGTGATCAGGGTGAAGGCACCGATCAGCAGTTGGATCGCGGTCATCGGTGCTCGTCCCCGGAATCGGTGTCGTCGGCGGAAGCGGCGGGCGCGGTGATCGCCACCCGGTCGGCGCGGTGGTGGTCCGTGTCGAGCACCGTGACGTCCCAGCCGTCCACGGCGACGGTGTCGCCCTCGACCGGAATGCGTGCCAGACGGGTGGCGACCAGCCCGGCCAGCGTCTCGTACGGGCCGTCGGGGACGGCGAAGCCGATCTCCCGGAGCTCGTCGACGCGGACGCTGCCGCCCGCCTCCCACGCGGCGCGGCCGTCCTGCTCCGGCACTTCGACGAGGTCGGGGACCTCGATCGGATCGTGCTCGTCGCGGACCGCACCGACGACCTCTTCGACGATGTCCTCGACGGTCACCACGCCCGCGGTACCGCCGTACTCGTCGATGACCACGGCCATGGTGCGGGTCCTGCGGAGCCGGCTGAGGAGGCTGTCCACGGGCAGGGAGTGCGGAACCAGCAGCGGCGGGGTCATCAGCTCGGCCACCGTGGTCGCCGGGCGCTCGTCCTCGTCCAGGGCCAGGACGTCGCGGATGTGGACGGTGCCGACGACCTCGTCCAGGGTGTCGCGGTAGACGGGGAACCGGGACAGGCCCGTGGCCAGCGTCAGGTTCGCCGCGTCGGCCGCGGTGGCGCGGAGCTCCAGCGCCTGCACGTCGATCCGCGGGCTCATGACGTTCTCCGCGGTCAGCTCCGCGAGGTGCAGCGTGCGGACGAACAGCTCGGCCGAGTCCGCCTCGATCGCGCCCTCCCGGGCCGAGTGGCGGGCCAGCGCGACCAGCTCCTCCGGGGTGCGGGCGGACGCCAGCTCCTCGGCGGGCTCCAGGCCGAAGCGCCGGACGAGGCGGTTCGCGGTGTTGTTCAGGTGCCGGATCAGCGGGCCGAAGGCGGCGGTGAAGGCGCCCTGCGGTCCGGCGACGACCTTGGCGACGGCCAGGGGTCGGGAGATCGCCCAGTTCTTCGGAACCAGCTCGCCCACGACCATGAGGACGACGGTGGAGAGGGCGACGCCGAGCAGGGTCGCGACGGTGGACACCGCGCCGGCGGGCAGCCCGGTCGCTTCCAGGGGGCCGCGCAGCAGGGCGGAGACGGACGGCTCGGCCAGCATGCCGATCACCAGCGAGGTGACCGTGATGCCGAGCTGGGCACCGGACAGCTGGAAGGTGAGCCGCTTGGCTGCCTTCAGGGCGCTTTCGGCGCCGCGCTCACCGGCCGCCGCGGCGCGTTCGAGCTCGCTCCGCTCGACGGTGGTGAGGGAGAACTCGGCGGCGACGAACACCGCGCACGCCAGGGTGAGGGCCAGGGCGAGCAGGAGCAGCAGGACTTCGGTCACCGTGCCACCCCCGCTCCCCGGGCCGGACTCTGCGGGCAGGGCGTGGCACGGCGTGGACTGGGAGGTTCACCCATTGCGGGACTTGCGCTCCGTTCGTTTCTCGGTGGACCTCGCGCGGTCCGGACGGCTGATGGTTACGGACAGTATCCGCAACCAGATGGTCAAGGGCAAGTAAAGTGCGGTCCGCTCCAAGGCGGCCGGGACGGCTCGGACGGCGCGGGCCGCCGCTACGGCCTCGACACGTCACCCCGCCGGCCGCGGATCATCGACATCAGCAGGGCATGGGTCCCGGCGTCGGCCGCGGCCACCAGCCCGCGGCCCGCCGGTCCGAGCGGGGCGCCGTCGATCCCGCTGACCACGCAGCCGGCCGCGCGGCACAGGGCGATCCCGGCGGCGAAGTGCACGCTCCCGGACAGGTCGCCGCCGTCGGTGACGTAAGCGGCCCGCCTGCCGGCCGCCACCCAGGCCAGCGCCAGCGTCGTGGACACCACCCGCGGCCGGAACCGCTCGACGAACCCGGGGTGGGCCAGCAGGTCCACGCCCCGGAATCCGGGCGCACCGGGGAACGGCGGGTCCAGGTTGACGTCCACCAGGCCGGTGGCCGCCGTGGGCGCCAACGGCGCGTCGACCCCGTCGCGCCGCACCCGGGCGCTCATGCCGTCGGTGCGGAAGACCTCCCCGGTGAACGGGTCGGCGACCGCCGCCGCACGGTCGCGCAGCGCCACGTTCACCGCCACCAGCATGCTGCCGGCGGCGTAGTTCAGCGTGCCGCACAGGGGATCGACCAGCCACCGGCGCGCGGCGTCGGCCGCGCCGTGCTGCCCACCCTCCTCGCCCAGCACCGCGTCGTCGGGCCGCGCGGTGCGGATGACGTCGAGGATCGCCTTCTCGGCGGCCACGTCGGCGGCGGTGGCGAAGTCCCCGGCGCCCTTGTCGGTGCGGGCGAGCGGTCGGCCGTACAGCCCGCGCACGACGTCGGCGCCGGCCGCCGCCGCGGCCGCCGCGACCTCGGCGTCGTCGGCACGCGTGTACGAATCGATCATGTTGGCGTCGTCCACCAGGTCAGTCCGCCGACAACCGCGTGTGCAGACGGACGGTGGTGCCCGTCCCGGGGGCGGAGCGGATCTCGACGAGGTCGCACAGCTGGTGCACCAGCCACAGGCCGCGGCCCCCGGGCTGCCGGTGGGTGGGGCGGATACGGCCGGCCAGCGGGTCCTCGATGTGCCCGGCGTCGCGGAACTCGCAGACGAGGGCCGAGTCCTGAGTCCAGGTGCGCAGGGTTCCGTGCCCGCCGCCGTGGCGGATGCTGTTGCTCGCGACCTCGGTGGCCGCGAGGAGGAGCTCGCCCAGCCGCGGTTCCGCGACGTTCGCCTCGGCGGCGCAGGCGGCGATCTTGGCCCGGACGGCCGGCAGGCCGCCCCGGGCGTAGTCCAGCTCGTCCAGCGGCCCGCACGGATCGGCGAGCTCCTCGAAGGCGTAGGGGGATTCCCGGTCGTAGCCGTCGCTGGCCACGGCGGTCCCGTCGCGGCGGATGAGGGGATGGCAGCGGGTGAGGGCCCGGAGCGAGTCGCGGTCGTCGTCCGCGGTGTCGTACGGGCACAGCAGCCACCAGGCGGTGCCCTGCGCGAAGGCCAGGTTCAGGAGCCACTCGTGGTACCGCAGCTCGGCGGCCTCCGAAGGCGTGCGCGCCTGGCGCCAGGCGGACTCGCCGATGCCGCGCAGCGGCCGTCCGTCGGCGGAGTGCCGGGCGATCTCGTCCTGCCAGACGGCGAGCAGCCGGCCGGGATTGCGGCCGGGGGCGGCCGCGTCCACGAACGTGACCGACTTGGAGTCCGGGAGCTCGGCGCGCAGCAGGGCCTCGCGGTCACCGGGTACGGAGACGATCACCGCCTCCCGGGCGTCCTGGGCCTCCTCGATGAAGCCGAGGGCGCCCCCCAGGAACTCGTCGTCGCCGAGGTACGGGTAGAGCTCGTGGCGGAAGCCGTCCTGCGGCTGCTCCGACTGAACGGTGACGGTCATCCGAGCACCTCCACCGGCACCTCGGGCACGGCGAATCCGGACAGCTCCCAGGAGAGCCGCACCATCCGGTTGGCGCCCTCGACGACCACCGACCGGTCCGGCAGGTGCTGCGCGGCGTCGACCAGGGCGCGCATCCCGGCGGCGTCGATCAGCTCCACGCCGGCGAAGCACAGCCGGATGGCGGACGTGTGCTGCGCGGCGGCCCGAAGGACGGAGCCGAACGCCTGCGCCCCGTCCGAGTCGATCACCCCTGTCACCTTCCAGCCCTCGCTTCCCGATCTGAACATGTGGAACCCGGGCAGTCCCGGTCGGCTGCCCAGTGTCTGCGGGTGTACACACATGACCTGCTCCAGGTCGAGCGCGTCCCAGGAGCCGGGGAGGTAGGCGCACACCACCGTGGCCCCGTAGAGGGCGGCGACCTCGTCCAGTCCCAGCTCGCTGTCGAGGAGGGCCGGCATGTCCGGTGAGCGGCCCTCACGCGCTTCGCGGCACGCCAGGACACGGACCGACCGGAACCCGTCACGGCTGGCCCTCTTCACCTCCTGTCCCACCGCGGCGACCACGGAGCCCGCGGTGACGAAGGGGTCGATCACCACCGCGGACGCGGGGAACGAACGCAGCCTGCGGACCTCGGCGAGCGGCCCGGGGGACCCGACCACCACGACCCGGTCCCCGAACAGCGCCCCGTCCGCGACGAACGGATCCGAGGCGGCGGGGAAACCCGCGGCACGGTCGACGATCCAGCAGACGTGGTCTCCCACTCCGACTTCGTCAAGCGTCGCCAGCGCTCGCGCCGACCTCACCCGTGCCTCCTCACCGCCGCGTCCAAGCGTACGCCCACCCGAGATCGTCCCGGGGAGCCCCGGCAGCCTGCGACACCCCGCGGGCCGTGTCAATCACGGGGCCGCCGCGGGGCGCGCGCCCGGATCCGGTGGCCGTGAGGGGGCCGCCGGACCGGGGCGTGCGGGCCGGCCCGCCGCGCGGGCCGTCCCGCACGACGTGGTCAGACCAGGTCGAACCGGTCCAGGTTCATGACCTTGTCCCAGGCGGAGACGAAGTCCTTCACGAACTTCTCCTTCGCGTCGTCGCTCGCGTAGACCTCCGCGAGCGCACGCAGCTCCGAGTTCGACCCGAAGACGAGGTCGGCCCGGGTGCCGGTCCACTTGACCTCGCCCGTGGCGGCGTCGCGCGCCTCGAACGTGTTCGCGTCCCCGGACGTCGCCGTCCATGTGGTGCCCAGGTCCAGCAGGTTGACGAAGAAGTCGTTCGTCAGGGACCCCGGCGTCGCCGTCAGGACGCCGTGCGCCGACTGCCCGTGGTTGGCGCCCAGGACGCGCAGACCGCCGACGAGGACCGTCAGCTCGGGGGCGCTCAGGTTCAGCAGGTTCGCCCGGTCGACCAGCAGGTACTCGGCCGGCAGGCGGCTGCCCTTGCCGAGGTAGTTGCGGAACCCGTCGGCGGCCGGCTCCAGCGCCGCGAACGACTCCACGTCGGTCTGCTCCTGCGAGGCGTCCACCCGGCCCGGGGTGAACGGGACGGTGACGGCGTGGCCGCCGGCCTCGGCGGCCCGCTCGACGGCGGCGCCGCCCGCCAGCACGATCAGGTCGGCCAGCGAGATGCCCTTGCCGCCGCTCTGGGCGGAGTTGAAGGACTCCTGGACGCCCTGGAGCGTGCGCAGCACCGTCGCCAGCTGGTCCGGCTCGTTGACCTCCCACCCGCTCTGCGGCTGGAGGCGGACGCGCGCGCCGTTGGCGCCGCCGCGCTTGTCGCTGCCGCGGAAGGACGATGCGGACGCCCACGCCGCAGACACCAGCTGCGCGACCGACAGGTCCGTGGCGAGGACCCGGCGCTTCAGGTCGGCTATGTCGGCGGCGTCGACGGGCTCGTACGCGGCCGCGGGGAGCGGGTCCTGCCACAGCAGCGTCTCGGACGGGACCTCGGGGCCGAGGTAGCGCACGACCGGGCCCATGTCGCGGTGGGTCAGCTTGTACCAGGCCCGGGCGAAGGCGTCCGCGAACGCGGCCGGGCTCTCGTGGAAGCGGCGGGAGACCTGCTCGTAGGCCGGGTCGACCCGGAGCGCGAGGTCGGTGGTCAGCATCGTCGGGGCGTGGCTCTTCGACGCGTCGTGGGCGTCAGGCACCGTACCGGCCCCCGCGCCGCCCTTCGGCCGCCACTGGTGCGCCCCGGCGGGGCTCTTGAACAGCTCCCACTCGTAGCCGAACAGGATGTCGAAGAAGCTGTTGTCCCAGGTGACCGGGGTGGTCGTCCAGGTGCCCTCGAGGCCGCTGGTGATCGTGTCGCCACCCTTGCCGGTGCCGTACGAGTTCTTCCAGCCCAGGCCCTGCTGCTCGAGCGAGGCGGCCTCGGGGTCGTCGCCCACGCTGTCCGCGGGGCCCGCGCCGTGGGTCTTGCCGAAGGTGTGGCCGCCCGCGATCAGGGCGACCGTCTCCTCGTCGTTCATCGCCATCCGGCGGAACGTCTCACGGATGTCGCGGGCCGCGGCCAGCGGGTCCGGGGTGCCGTTGGGGCCCTCCGGGTTCACGTAGATGAGGCCCATCTGGACCGCGCCCAGCGGGTTCTCCAGCTCGCGGTCGCCGGTGTAGCGCTCGTCGTCGAGCCAGGTGGTCTCGGGACCCCAGTAGACGTCCTCGTCGGGCTCCCAGACATCGGCGCGGCCGCCGCCGAAGCCGAAGGTCTCGAAGCCCATCTGCTCCAGGGCGACGTTGCCGGTGAGGATCATGAGGTCGGCCCAGGAGAGGTTCTGGCCGTACTTCTTCTTGACCGGCCACAGCAGACGGCGGGCCTTGTCGAGGTTGGCGTTGTCCGGCCAGCTGTTGAGGGGGGCGAAGCGCTGCTGCCCGGCTCCGGCACCGCCGCGGCCGTCGCTGATCCGGTAGGTGCCGGCGCTGTGCCACGCCATCCGGACCATGAAGGGGCCGTAGTGGCCGAAGTCGGCCGGCCACCAGTCCTGCGAAGTGGTGAGCACCTCCGCGATGTCCCGCTTGACGGCCGGGAGGTCGAGGCTCTTGAACGCCTCGGCGTAGTCGAAGTCCTCACCGAGGGGATTGGCCACGGCCGGGTTCTTGGCGAGGATCTTCAGGTTGAGCCGCTCCGGCCACCACTGGCGGTTTCCGCCGCCCTGGGTCGGGTGCGGGGCGCGGTCGTGCGCGACCGGGCAGCCACCTCCGCCCTCCGTCTTGGCGTCTACGACGATTGCATCATGGTTCTCAGACATGGGAATCCTTCCGGACCAGGCGGATCACGGTGCTCATGAACTGCGTGCGGTGCAACAGCCGAGGCGGTCACCGTTCCGGAGGGTCGCGAGCAGCGGGACGCGGGCGGCCGGTGCCGGCGCCGGCGCCTGCGCTGCGGCACCGCGTAACTCCCGGCGGTGGTCCGTCACTTCGTGCTCCCCTGCCGCTCCGGAGTCGTCCTGTCCCTTGGCTGTGGACGAAACCGATCCTACGATGGACAGAATCCAAGTCAAGAAGAACACCAAGCCCATATTCGATCGGATCCCGGACGGCACCCGTAAACTGCCGCGATCCGGTCACGAGCCCGAAGAGGTGAGCCGAAATGAGTGACCTGCTGGGACGGCTGCGAGAGCGTGGTTGGCGGATGACGTCCCAGCGGCGTGTCGTGGCGGAGGTCCTGGACGGCGACCACGTGCACCTCACCGCCGACGAGGTGCACGCCCGTGCGGTGCAGCGGCTGCCCGAGATCTCCCGGGCGACGGTCTACAACGCCCTGGGCGAGCTTGTCTCCCTCGGCGAGGTCGCGGAGGTCTCCACCGACGGCCGCGCGAAGCGCTACGACCCCAACGCGCACCTCCCGCACCAGCACCTGGTCTGCTCCTCCTGCGGGCTGATCCGGGACGTCCACCCGGCCGGCGACCCGCTGGCCGGGCTCACGGCGCAAGAGCGGTTCGGCTTCACGGTCGCCGAGGTCGAGATCACCTACCGCGGGCTGTGCCCCGCCTGCGCCTGACCCTCGGGCCCGGCGTCCCGCCCGGGGCGCAGCCGTGCCGCGAGGACCGCGACGTCGTCCTCGGCGTGCCGCGCGTCCAGGCCCGCGCACACCAGGTCCACCACCTCCGCCGGCGTCGCCCCGGGCGCCGCGCGCAGGGCGGCGAGCCGCGCCAGGGAGGTGTCGATGTCCTCGCCCCGGCGCTCGACCAGGCCGTCGGTGTACAGCAGCAGCGTCTGGTCCGCGGTGATCGGCCGGCTGTACGCCTCGTACCCGCCGACGCCCGTGCCCAGGGGCGGGCCCACGGGCACCTCCAGCAGCTCGCCCCGGCCGTCCCCCGCGAAGACGGCCGGCGGCAGGTGGCCCGCGCTGGCGAAGTCGGCCTTGCCGCGGGCCGGATCGATCCGTACGAGCAGACAGGTCGCGGGGCGCCGGGCCTCGTCGGCCGCGGACAGGGCGTCCAGCCGGCGCAGCACCCGGTGCGGCGCGAGATCCGTGGCGGCGATCTCGCGCAGGATCGCCCGGTAGGCGTTCATGTCCACGGCCGCGTCCAGACCGTGCCCCATGACGTCGCCCATCACCAGCAGGGTGCGGCCGAAGTGCAGCCGCACCGTCTCGAACCAGTCCCCGCCGACCAGGGCCCGCAGGCCGGCGGGCAGGTAGCGGCTGGCGATCTCCACGTTCGGGTGGGGCCGGCCCGGTTCGGCCAGCAGGGCCCCCTGGAGTGCGAGAGCGGTCCGCTCCGTCGCCGCCAGCCGCCTCGCATGACCGATGTGGATGCCGGCCAGGCCCGCCGCCAGGCGCAGCGTCGCCGTCCCGCGGCCGCCGAACTCCCCGCCGGCCCGCACGACCAGCAGCCGTCCGTGGACCTCGCCCCGACCGGTCAGGGGCAGCGCGACGGCGTGCGCGGACCGCCCCGCCACGCGCCCGGCCCACGTCCCCAGGGGACGCCTCCCCTCCGCGGCCCGGTCCGCGGGCGGGAACGCGGGCTCCGGCGACTCCAGCAGCTCCGCGGCCCCGGCCGCGGCCACCCGCTCGACGTCCCCGCCCGGTCCGACGAGGTCCACGGCCGCCGCGTCACAGAACGCGGGGACCAGGAAGGCGGCCAGCTCCCGGCACGTCTCCCGCTCGTCGTCGGACGTCCCGATCCGTTCGAGCGCCTCCTCCAGGGCGTGCGGGCGCGCGTCCGATCCGTCCCGCTCCGACACGATGCCCGTCACCCCCGTCTCCCTGCCTGCCCGTCGAGGAGGGCATTCCACCAGCCGCCGCCCGTTTCGCGCAGGGACGCACGGCGTGTCCCCGTGCGGGTAGGCCGTCCGGGGTGCGGGTCGCGGCACCCGGCGGCCCCCCTGCCGTTGCTTCCCGGCCACGCGCAAGCCTTCGACATGAGGAAACCTGACGACGCACTAGAGTTGCGGGTTGTTCGACGCTGGACGGAACAACCCGGGCGAACCCGGGCTCCGCCGGCGGCCGGGACGCATCCGGGAACGAAACGCGAGGGCCGATGGCAGCCACACCTGAGCACGGGGAACTCACTCTGCTCGACGACGGCGACGCGCGCGAGGAGCCCGCGAAGTCCGCCCGGTTCTCCGCCGGGCCCGCCGCCCCCGCCCGCACCCTCGTCGACGTCTTCGAGTCCTCCGTACGGGCCCACCCCGACGAGCCGGCCCTGGACGACGGCACCTCCCGGCTGACCTACCGGGCCCTGGCCGCCGAGGTCGAGCGCCGCGGGCGCGCCCTGGCGGCCGCCGGGGTGGGGCTCGGCGACCGGGTCGGCGTACGGGTGCCGTCCGGCACCAACGAGCTGTACGCGGCCATCCTGGCCGTGCTGTCCGTGGGCGCCGCCTACGTGCCGGTCGACGCCGAGGACCCGGACGAGCGCGCCGAGCTGGTCTTCGGCGAGGCGGGCGTGCGGGCCGTCCTGGGCGCCGGGGGACGCATCGACACCACCGGCTCCGGGGACGCGGGCGCCCGCGCCGCGCGGCCGGGCACCGGCCACGATGCCTGGGTCATCTTCACCTCCGGCTCCACCGGCAAGCCCAAGGGCGTCGCCGTCAGCCACCGCAGCGCCGCCGCGTTCGTGGACGCCGAGGCCGCGCTGTTCCTCGCCGAGGAGCCCATCGGCCCCGGCGACCGGGTCATGGCCGGACTGTCCGTCGCCTTCGACGCCTCGTGCGAGGAGATGTGGCTGGCCTGGCGCCACGGCGCCTGCCTCGTGCCCGTGCCCCGGTCCCAGGTGCGCAGCGGCGCCGACCTCGGCCCCTGGCTCGCGGAGCAGGAGATCACCGTGGTCTCCACGGTGCCGACCCTGGCCGCGCTCTGGGAGCCCGAGACCCTCAACGAGGTCCGGCTGCTGATCTTCGGCGGGGAGGCCTGCCCGCCCGAACTGACCCAGCGCCTGGTCACCGAGGGCCGCGAGGTCTGGAACACGTACGGCCCCACCGAGGCCACCGTCGTCGCCTGCGCCTCGCTGCTGACCGGCGAGGAACCGATCCGCATCGGCCTCCCGCTGAACGGCTGGGAACTGGCCGTGGTCGACGAGTCCGGCGAGCCCGTGCCCATGGGCGGCAGCGGCCAGCTCGTGATCGGCGGCGTGGGCCTCGCCCGCTACCTCGACCCCGCGAAGGACGCCGAGAAGTACGCCCCTCTGGAGTCCCTCGGCTGGGAGCGCGCCTACCGCAGCGGCGACCTCGTCCGCGCGGAACCGGAGGGCCTGGTCTTCCTCGGCCGCGGCGACGAGCAGATCAAGCTCGGGGGGCGCCGGATCGAGCTCGGCGAGGTGGACGCCGCGCTCCAGGCCCTGCCCGGCATCGCCGGGGCGGCCGCCGCCGTCCGCACGGCGCGCAGCGGCAACCAGCTGCTCGTCGGCTACCTCGTCACCCAGGAGGGCTGGGACCGCGCCGCGGCCGTCGAGCGGCTGCGCGCCGAGCTTCCCGCGGCGCTCGTGCCGCTGCTCGCACCCGTCGACGACCTGCCGACCCGCACGTCCGGCAAGGTCGACCGCGCCGCACTGCCCTGGCCGCTGCCCGGCCTGGAGACCACCGGCCCCGCCGAGCAGCTGTACGGCACCGAGGCCTGGCTCGCAGAGCAGTGGAGCGAGACCCTAGGCGTGGCCGTCACCGCCGCCGACGACTTCTTCGCGATCGGCGGCAACAGCCTCGCCGCCGCCCAGCTCACCACCCGGCTGCGCACCCGCTACCCGCGCGCGGCCGTGGTCGACATCTATCAGCAGCCCACCCTGCGCAAACTGGCCCGACGGCTGGAGAAGTCCGTACAGGACGACGGCGCGCCCCGGACCGTCGCACCCGTGCCGCTCCGGGCCAAGGCGGCGCAGTCCCTCCTGCTGCTCCCGCTGTTCACCCTGGTCGGCCTGCGCTGGATGGTGGTGCTGCTGGCCCTGGGCAACGTACTGCACCGCTTCGGCCCGTATCCGTGGGCCCCGACCGCCTCGTGGTGGCTCGTCGCCGCCGGCGCGGCGCTGTTCCACAGTCCGCCGGGCCGGCTCGCCCTCGCGGCCGGCGGCGCCCGCCTGCTGCTGCGCGGGGTGACGGCCGGGCGCCACCCGCGCGGCGGGAGCGTGCACCTGCGGCTGTGGACGGCCGAGCGGCTCGCCGAGTGCGTCCGCGCGACCTCTCTCACCGGCTCCTGGCTGGAGCGCTACGCCCGCGCCCTGGGCGCCAAGATCGGCCCCGAGGCGGACCTGCACTCGCTGCCGCCGGTGACGGGCATGCTCAAGCTCGGCCGCGGCTGCGCCGTGGAGTCCGAAGTGGACCTCTCCGGGCACTGGCTGGACGGGGACCGCCTCGAAATCGGCCCGGTCAAGGTCGGCGCGGGCGCCGTCGTCGGCACCCGCAGCATCCTCTTCCCCGGCGCGCGCGTCGGCAAGCGGGCCGAGGTGGCCCCCGGCTCCGCCGTGGTCGGACAGATCCCCACCGGTCAGCGCTGGGCCGGAGCGCCCGCCGGCAAGCTCGGCAAGGCCAAGCACAACTGGCCCGACGGGCGCCCGCCCCGTCCGCTGCACTGGCGCGCCGTCTACGGGGCCACCGGCTTCTGCCTCACGGCCCTGCCGGTGCTCTGCGCCCTGCCCGCCCTGTTCGTGGTGAGCCTGTTCGTACCCGCCGGCGCCGCCCTCGCCGAGGCACTGCGGGGGGCACTGCTGGCCGTGGTGCCCGCGGCGCTCGTCTTCGGCTTCGCGTACGCACTGCTGCTGCTGGTCACGGTGCGCCTGCTCAGCCTCGGGCTGCGGACCGGGAGCCATCCGACGCACAGCAGGATCGGCTGGCAGGCCTGGACGGTGACCCAGCTGATGGACCTGTCCCGGGAGACGCTCTTCCCGCTGTACGCCGGGCTGATCACGCCGGTGTGGCTGCGGCTGCTCGGCATGCGGATCGGCCGGGGCGCGGAGGTGTCGACCGTGCTCGCGCTGCCCAGCCTGACCACCGTCGGCGAGGGCGCGTTCCTCGCCGACGACACCCTCACCGCCCCCTACGAGCTGGGCGGGGGCTGGATGCGGATCGGACACTCCGAGATCGGCCGCCGGGCCTTCCTCGGCAATTCGGGCATGACCGCGCCGGGCCGCACGGTGCCGGACGACGGACTGGTCGGCGTGCTGTCCGCCACCCCGAAGAAGGCCAAGAAGGGCAGCTCCTACCTGGGCCTGCCGCCGGTCCGGCTGCCGCGCTCCGCCGCGGACTCCGACCAGAGCCGGACGTACGACCCGCCCGCGCGGCTGCTGTGGGCCCGCGGGCTGGTGGAGCTGTGCCGGCTCGTCCCGGTCTTCTGCTCGGCCGCGCTGGCCGTGCTCACCGCGGCGGCGCTCTGCGCGCTGGCCGGGACGCGCGGTCCGGGGATCTGGGTGGCGGCCCTGCTGTCGGGAGCGGTCCTGCTCGCCGCCGGCGCCGCCGCCTGCCTGGTCGCCGTGGCGGCGAAGTGGCTGCTCGTGGGCCGGCACCGGGCGGCGGAGCACCCGCTGTGGAGCGGCTTCGTGTGGCGCAACGAGCTGGCCGACACCTTCGTCGAGGTCCTGGCCGTACCGTGGCTGGCCGGATCGGTGCCCGGGACGCCGGTGCTGGCCCTGTGGCTGCGCGCGCTCGGCGCCCGGATCGGCCGAGGCGTGTGGTGCGAGAGTTACTGGCTGCCCGAGACGGACCTGGTCGAGCTCGGCGACGCGGTCAGCGTGAACCGGGGCTGCGTACTGCAGACGCACCTCTTCCACGACCGGATCTTGAGGACGGATACTGTGGTCCTCCGCGAGGGCGCCACCCTGGGCCCGGGCGGAATCGTCCTGCCCGGGAGTACGATCGGGGCCCGCAGCACACTGGGTCCCGCGTCTCTCGTGATGGCCGGGGAATCCGTCCCCGCCAACACCCGCTGGCTGGGCAATCCGATCGAGTCGTGGCGGTCCTGAGCGGGCCGTCCCGGCACGCTTCCCGCCCGGCTCCCGGCCGTCCCGGGCCGTCCGTGCGCCGGTCGGGTGCCGCGGCAGCGGCGGTGGCACACCAGCACGTCGTACGAGCACAGCGCAGGGAGCGGAAGCGGCAGTGAGCGGCCAGAAGACAGCGGCATCGGACCCGTACTTTCCGGCCAACGGCGACCCCCGTTACCGCGTGCACCGGTACGAACTCGCTCTGGAGTACCGCCCGGGCCCCAACCGGCTGGCGGGCACGGCCCGGCTCAGCGCCATCGCGGGGCGGGCGCCCCTCACCGAGTTCCACCTGAACCTGGCCGAGTTCAGGGTCGGCCGGGTGCTGGTGAACGGGCGGGCGCCGCACTACGCCCACCGCGGCGGCAAGCTCCGCGTCCGGCCCGCCAAGCCGCTGCCCGCCGGCGCCGCCTTCACCGTGGAGGTCCAGTGGGCGGGCAACCCCAGACCGGTGCGCAGCCCGTGGGGGGGCATCGGGTGGGAGGAGCTGACCGACGGCGCGCTGGTGGCCAGCCAGCCGGTCGGGGCGCCCTCCTGGTACCCGTGCAACGACCGGCCCGCGGACAAGGCCTCCTACCAGATCTCCGTCAACACACCCTCCCCCTACACGGTGGTGGCGGGCGGGCGGCTGCTCACCCGGACGACGCGGGCCAGCACGACCACCTGGGTGTACGAGCAGTCCGCGCCGACCTCCAGCTACCTCGTGGGCCTGTCGATCGGGATGTACCAGACGGTGCTGCTCGGCGAGCCCGGGCTCGGCGGGGTTCCGCAGAGCGCCCACGTGCCGGCGCACCTCCTGCCCCGCTTCTCCCGGGACTTCGCCCGACAGCCCGCCATGATGCGGCTGTTCGAGGAGATCTTCGGCCCCTACCCCTTCGGGGAGTACGCGGTCGTCGTGGCTGACGAGGAACTGGACGTCCCGGTCGAGGCCCAGGGGCTGTCGCTGTTCGGCGCCAACCACGTGGACGGCGTCCGCGGTTCGGAGCGGCTCGTCGCCCACGAGCTCGCGCACCAGTGGTTCGGCAACAGCGTGACCATCGCCGACTGGCGGCACATCTGGCTGAACGAGGGATTCGCGAAGTACGCGGAATGGCTCTGGTCCGAGCGCTCGGGCAGCCGCACGGCACACGCGCTGGCGGCCACCGCCCACCGGCTGCTGTCCCTCCGGCCGCAGGACCTGCGGCTGGCCGACCCGGGCCGCAAGCTGATGTTCGACGACCGGCTGTACCAGCGCGGCGGCCTCACGGTGCACGCGATCCGCTGCGCCTTGGGCGACGACGCGTTCTTCCGCATGCTGCGCGAGTGGGCCTCCGTGCACCGCCACGGGGTGGTGACCACCGCGGGCTTCACCGCCCACGTCTCCCGCTACGCCGCCGAGCCGCTGGACGAGCTGTTCTCGGCCTGGCTGTACGAGCCCGCACTCCCGCCGCTGCCCCCCGCGCCCGTACCGCCGTCCGTACCCGCGAGGCCCGCGTACCCGCCCACGAACGGCGGTGCGGCGGGCCGGGGCAGGGCCACCGCGTGACGGGAGGGGAGGTTTCGCGCGGCTCGGGCGGGTAGGCGCAGTCCATGGTGAGCATCGGGTACACGATGATGACCGAGCAGGCCGGGCCCCGTGAGCTGGTGTCCCACGTGGTGGGGGCGGAACGGGCGGGCTTCGACTTCTCCGTCGTCTCAGACCACTTCTTCCCCTGGCTGGACTCGCAGGGACACGCCCCGTACGCGTGGAGCGTCCTGGGGGCGGCCGCGCAGGCCACCTCCCGGATCCCGCTGATGACGTACGTGACGTGTCCGACCTTCCGGTACCACCCCGCCGTGATCGCGCAGAAGGCCGCCACCGTGCAGCTGCTGTCCGAGGGGCGCTTCCGGCTCGGCCTCGGGTCGGGTGAGAACCTCAACGAGCACGTCGTCGGAGGCGGCTGGCCCGCCGCCCACGTCCGGCTGGAGATGCTCGAAGAGGCCGTCGGGATCATCCGCTCCCTCTTCGACGGGGAGTACGTCAGCCACCACGGAGCCCATTTCGACGTCGAGAACGCGAAACTGTGGGACCTTCCCGACCAGGCGCCCCCCATCGGCGTCGCCGTCTCGGGCAGCCGCTCCTGCGAGCTCGCCGGCCGGCACGCGGACCTCGTGATCGCCACCGAGCCGAAGCGCGAGCTGCTGGACCTCTTCGACGCGAACGGGGGCGCGGGCAAACCCCGCGTCGGACAGTTGCCCGTCTGCTACGACACCGACCGCGAAGCGGCGGTGGCCCGCGCGCATGACCAGTTCCGGTGGGCCCTCGGCGGCTGGAAGGTCAACGCCGAACTGCCCGGCCCGGCGGGCTTCGCCCAGGCCTCCGCGCACACGCGGCCCGAGGACGTGGCGGCCGCCATTCCCTGCGGTGACGACGTGGACGCGTTCGTCGAGGCGGTGCGCCCCTACGCCGACGCCGGGTTCACCGAGGTGGCCCTGGTCCAGATCGGCGGGGACCACCAGGAACCCTTCCTCGCCTGGGCGGAGCACAAGCTCCTCCCGGCCCTGCGGGAACTGTGAGGACCCGGCCGTGGACCGGGCCGCGCTCTTCGACGTCGACGGCACCCTCGCGGACACCAACCACCTGCACGTGACGGCGTGGTGGGAGGCTCTGCGCCAGAGCGGCCACACGGTCCCCATGCACGCCATCCACCGGGCCGTCGGCCTGCCCGGCGAGGACCTCCTCGACCACCTCCTGGGGGACGACCGCGACCGCGGGGAGGACGACCGGATGAGCGCGGCGCACGACACCCTGTACGCCACGTACTTCGACCGGCTGCCCGCCCTGGACTCGGCCGCCGAGCTGCTGCGGGAACTGGCGTCGGCGGGCTGGAAGGTCCTGCTGGTCACCTCGGCCAAGGACCGGGAGCTCACCGCCCTGCGCCGGGCCATCGACGCCGACGACGCACTCACCGACACCGCCACCTCCGACGACGTCGAGCAGGGCAAGCCGGCCCCCGATCCCGTCCTGCACGCCTTGGGGCTGGCCGGGGTCCCCGCGGAACGGGCCGTGTTCGTCGGCGACACGGTGTGGGACATGGAGGCCGGCACCCGGGCCGGCGTGCGGTGCGTGGGCCTGCTCTGCGGCGGAATCCCGCGGGCCGACCTGGAGGAGGCGGGCGCCGCCGCCGTGTACCGGGACCCGGCGGACCTGCTGGACGGCCTCGGCCGCAGCCCGTTCGCGGCGGTACCGGCCGGATGACGGGACCGCGACCGCCGGCCGCCCGGCCCGCGGTCGCCGCGCCGCCGCCGGGTGTCAGGACTGCGACTGCGGGGGAGTCGCCGTGTGGTCGGGGTGGTGGCGGGTGCGCCGCTCCTCTTTCAACCGGGCCTCGTACAAGTGGTCCCGGCCGTCGGCGAGCGCGTCGCGGACGGCCCGCTCGACCTCGCCGAAGGGCCGGTAGTAGGACGAGTCGTAGGCCTCCACGATCTGGAAGGTCCAGTGCCCCGGAATGACGTTGCGGCCGATGATCTCCTTCTCGACGAGGGCCGCCTGCTCCTCGTGCCCGGCTTCCCGCAGCAGCCGCACGGCGTCGTCGAGTTCGAAGTCCGCCGTGCCGGTCAGCTGGTGGAAGCCGTAGAGGTGGCCGCGGGCCCGCTCCGTCGTCTCCAGGGCCTTCGACAGGGCGCCCAGGGCCCGTACCGTCTTGTCGTCGACACCGTCGGGCACTTGGTGTGCCGCGTCCTTCTCGTTGTTCGCGCTGTCCATGTCCCTGTGCTCCCCCTCGGCGGGCGTCCCGGTCGCGGGATTGCGCCGTGCGGCCGCCGACCCGCCCGCCGATGAGCTAATCCGCGCCGCCGTGCGGCTGTGCGGCCGCACGCTCAGGACGCCGCGGCCGTCAGCAGGGAGTCGTCGAGGGTGTCCGCCCCGGGGAGGCGGTGCCGGGCGGCCACCAGGGCGGCATCGATGCTGGAGGTGCCCGTAGCCACGCACAGGGCCCGGGCCACGTCCCGGATCTCCTCGCGCACGGGGGAGGGGCCGTCGGAGGCGTCGAGCACCGAGAGGGCCCAGTAGCGTTCGACGAGGCCGGGCAGGACGGCGGGGTGGGCCATCAGCATGTCAGGTTCCTTCCGACAGGAGCGGATCACTGAAGCCCCCTTGCCCCCAT
Source organism: Streptomyces sp. NPDC058674 (assembly GCF_042716505.1). Taxonomy (NCBI): domain Bacteria; kingdom Bacillati; phylum Actinomycetota; class Actinomycetes; order Kitasatosporales; family Streptomycetaceae; genus Streptomyces; species Streptomyces sp. NPDC058674. Next base: position 4,377 of record NZ_JBHXSC010000035.1, on the reverse strand, counting down.
CCGGCCCGCCCAATCACACCCCGGCGCGGGCCGTCCCGAGCCCCCGCGGCCGCGCCGGTTTGCCGAACCGGCAACAGGGCTCCCACCGCTGACTCCGTGCGGCCGATGATGAACGTGCCGATCCCGGCGCACGACAGGTACGAACCCCGGAGGCTCCATGTCGCAGGCCGCGCACGCCGTCCACCGGACGGTCCCCTCGCCCGCGGGCCGCATCCACCTGGTGGAACAGGGCGTCGGCCCGCTGGTGCTGCTGGTGCACGGCTTCCCGGAGTCCTGGTACTCCTGGCGCCACCAGCTGCCGGCCCTGGCCGCCGCCGGGTACCGCGCGGCCGCCGTCGACGTGCGCGGCTACGGTCGCTCCTCCCGGCCCGCGGCCACGGACGCGTACCGGATGCTCCACCTGGTCGAGGACGCTGCCGCCGTGGTCCACGCCCTCGGCGAGCGGACCGCGGCGATCGTCGGCCACGACTGGGGCGCGAACATCGCGGCCACCTCCGCTCTGCTGCGGCCGGACGTCTTTCGCGCCGTCGGACTGCTCGGCGTCCCCTACACCCCCCGCGGCGGCCCCCGGCCCAGCGAGGTGTTCACCGGGATGGGCGGGGACGAGGAGTTCTACGTCTCCCGCTTCCAGGAGCCCGGCCGCGTGGAGGCCGAGATCGAGCCCGACGTCCGAGGCTGGCTCGGGGGCTTCTACGCCGCCTTCGCCGGCGACACCATGCCGGCCGCCGACGCACCCGACCCGCACTTCGCCGACCGGGGCGGGACCCTCCGCGACCGCTTCCCCGACGGTCCGCGCCCGGCCTGGCTCGGCGCGGAGGACCTCGACTTCTACGCCGGGGAGTTCGAGCGCACCGGTACCGGCGGAGCACTCGCCCGCTACCGGAACATGGACCGGGACTGGGAGGACCTCGCAGCCTTCGACGGAGCCCCCCTCACCCAGCCGTCCCTGTTCATCGGCGGCGCCCTGGACGCCTCCACCGTCTGGCTCGCCGGTGCGATCGAGGCGTACCCCACCACCCTGCCCGGCCTGGTCTCCTCGCACATCCTCGAAGGCTGCGGCCACTGGATCCAGCAGGAGCGCCCCGCCGAGGTCAACGACATCCTGACCGGCTGGCTGGCCTCCGTCCCCTCCTGAACGCGAAGCCCACCCGGACACCGGGGCCGCGCCCGGGGCGTTCAGCGCTTCAGGGCCCGGGCGAAGACCTCGTGGGCCGCCGCGTCGAAGAGCACGAAGCGGACCTCCTCCACCGGGGCCGCCGCGGCCGCGCGGACGGTCTCCACCGCGATGCGGGCGCCGTCGTCCATGGGCCAGCCGAAGACGCCGGTGGAGACGGCGGGGAAGGCGACCGTACGGGCGCCCAGCTCGGCCGCGACGCGCAGGGACTCCCGGTAGCACGAGGCCAGCAGCGCGGAGCGGTCCTCGTCGGGGGACCAGACCGGACCCACCGTGTGGATCACCCACCGGGCCGGGAGCAGGCCCGCCGTGGTGGCGACCGCCCGGCCCGTCGGCAGGCCCTTCCCGTACCGGGAGGCGCGCAGTGCCCGGCAGGCGGCGAGGATCTCCGGGCCGCCGCGGCGGTGGACGGCTCCGTCCACGCCCCCGCCGCCGAGGAGGGAGGAATTCGCGGCATTGACCACCGCGTCCACCCGCTCGGCGGTGATGTCGCCCTGGACGAGGGTGATACGGACCATGGTGTTCCCTTCGTGTCGGCCGGTGCGGCGACGGGCCGTGGCGCAGTCTCGCATGAGCCTCGGCGCGAGGGGCACAGGCGGTAGTGCAAGAGATCGAAGACCGATAGGGGCATTGTGCGAAGCGTTGGCGTGGAAGAAGAACTGCTGCTGGTGGACGCGGGCAGCGGTGAACCGTTGGCGCTGTCGGGTGCCGTGCTGGCGGCCGCGAACCGGTCCGCCCGGCAGCAGCCGGACAGTGGCGACGGCGGCACGCCGGGCCACACCTTCGAGAAGGAGCTGCACCGGGAGCAGCTGGAGTTCGCCACGAAGCCGGTGACGGAGATGGGCGAGCTGCTGGAGGAGATCGTCCGGTGGCGGGCCGAGGCCGCCCGCCACGCGGCCTCCGAAGGGGCCGTGGTGGCGGCCCTGGCGACCTCGCCGCTGCCCGTCCGGCCCTCACTGAGCACGGGCAAGCGGTACGAGTGGGTGGCCGATCAGTTCGGGCTGACGGCGCAGGAGCAGCTGACGGGCGGCTGCCACGTCCATGTGTCGGTCGAGTCGGACGAGGAGGGTGTGGCGGTACTGGACCGGATCCGGCCGTGGCTCGCCGTCCTGACGGCGATGAGCGCCAACTCGCCGTTCTGGCAGGGACAGGACAGCGGGTACGCGAGCTACCGCAGCCGGGTGTGGAACCGGCTGCCGTCGGCCGGCCCGATGGACGTCTTCGGGTCCGCCGACCAGTACCACGAGCAGGTGCACGCCCTGGTCGACACCGGTGTGCTCCGCGACAAGGGCATGATCTGGTTCGACGCCCGCCTGTCGGCCACCTACCCCACGGTCGAGGTGCGGGTCGCGGACGTCTGCCTGGAGGCGTGGACCCCCGTCCTGCTGGCCGCCCTGGTACGCGGCCTCGTCGAGACCGCCGCGCGGCAGTGGCGGGCCGGCGAGCCCCCGGCCCGGATCGGCACCGGCCTGCTGCGCCTCGCCTCCTGGCGCGCCGGCCGCTCCGGCCTGGACGGCCCGCTGCTGCACCCCGCGACGATGCGGGAGACCTCCGCCGCGAGCGCCGTGGAGGCGCTCTACCAGCACGTCAGGCAGGCCCTGGTGGACCACGGCGACGACGCACTCGTCCGCGAGGGCATCGCCCGACTGACGGAGCGGGGCAACGGAGCCCGCATCCAGCGCGAACTGCTGCGCACCGGCGGCGACCTGGCCGAGGTGGTCACCCACTGCGCACGGATCACCGCGGAGCCGACCTCCTGACGGAGCCGGCTCCGGCCGGGGGTCCACCCGGGGACCGTCACGCTCCGTGTACGTCGACGCGCAGACCGGGACGCCTTGTGTCACGCTGAACTCGGCCGTAGGAACAGCCGACCGGCGTCGCCCGCTCGCGTCCTCGTCGGCGCGTCGTGGTGCGGGCGGCCCCCCGATCCTGCTTGAGGAGCTCTCCCGTGCTGGAACGTAAATTGCGCAAGGACCGGACCGAGGTCACCTTCGTGCTGCCCGCGGACCGGCCGCCGGGCCAGGTGAGCGTCGTGGGCGACTTCAACGACTGGCAGCCCGGCACGCACCCGCTGAAACTCCGCAAGGACGGCAAGCGTGCGGTGACCGTGGAGCTGCCCGCGGCGAGCACCCACGCCTTCCGGTACCTCGCGGCGGGCGACTACTGGTTCAACGACGACAGCGCCGGCGATCAGGACGGCCCCAACAGCCGTCTGCACACCTGATCGTCCGGCGCCCCGACCCGGCCCCGTGTCAGCCCTGGGGCCGGGTCCCCTGCTGACCGGAGTCGTCCGGCGTCTCCCAGGAGTCCTGCCGCGCCTGCGCCGCAGGACTCTGGTCCGCGGGACGCGCGCCGGGGTCCTTGCGGGCCGCGGTGCGCCGGCTGCCGTACCAGAAGGCGGCGATCAGCAGCGCGGCCACGACCACGCCGGCCACGATCAGGAGGAGGGACGAGGTGCTGGAGGCCGCGAGGGGAACAGTTGTGATCATGCGCTGCGTCTACCCGCAATCGCGCGCCTTGCACAGCGAAGCGCCGCCCCGCTCGCAGCGCGACCGCGGCGCCGCGCAGCGCTGGGCCGTACGGACCGGCGGGAGGGGGAGGCCCGGGCCGCCGCGTCACCGTCCCCGTCCCCGACGGGAGCTCCGCGCGGGATAGTCTGTGCCGGTGGAGGCGGCCGACCGGCGAGGAGACGACGAATCCCGTGCCGAGCGGCCCAGCGCCGCCGACGCGCGGCTGCTGGCCATGGCCCGCCACCTGCGCCGCGTCAACGGCGAGATGAACGCCCTGATCCACCGCTTCGCGGGCGAGCAGAACCTCCACGCCACCGACATCCAGGCCCTCGGCGCCATCCTCGACGCGCAGACCCCGCTGACGCCGGGGCGGCTCGGCCAGCACCTCGGCCTCACCTCGGGCTCCGTCACCGCCTGCCTGGACCGGCTGGAGAGGGCGGGACACGTACGCCGTGTCCGCGACTCCGCGGACCGGCGGGTCGTCCACCTCTACTACGAACCCGCCGCCCGCAAGGTGGCCTCCGAGCACTTCCGCGTCCTGGCCCGGGCCACGGAGCGGGCCCTGCGGCGCGCGGGAGAGGACGACGCGTCCGCCGCACTGAGGTTCCTGGACCTGCTCGGCGAGGAGTTCTCCGCCGGCGAGCGGCTCGCGCCCCGTCAGCCGGTGTTCTTCGACGGCCGGCTCAGACGCCC
>NZ_JBHXSC010000034.1:0-72687 GCF_042716505.1 Streptomyces sp. NPDC058674 | reverse complement strand
ACAACACCCCCCCCCCTCTCCTCGCCCGCTACATTTTTTTAAAACCCACTGCCCGTGTGCCCTAACCCCCGCCCGGGGGGGGGCGGGGGCCCGGGGCCCCCGCCGCCGCCGCGGCCGCAGGCCGTCCGCCGCACCCGGACGGGCCGGACCCGGCCGCCGGTCCGGGCCGGCGGCCCGCGCCGTCCGGCTCCGCGGGCGCCGGGGACCATCCGCCCACCGCGCCGGAACCGGACGGCACGGCGGTCCTTCCGGCCCGCGGCCCGGTACTGCCCGGCTCGGCGCGGGCGGGTGCCGACGGCGGGTGCCGCGGAGCCGCGTCCGGGGGGGTGCGGGGCCCGGTGCTGTCCGGCGGGTCCGGGAGCGACCCCGGCTCCGCGGCGGGCGCCCTGCCGCGCGCCGCGGACGGCCCGCGGCGCGGCGTACGGGTGGCCGCGCGAGCGACGCGGCCCGCGGCCGGCCGCCCCGCCGCCCCGGCACCCGCCCCGGCCGGCCCCCGGAACGGCGCCCCGAGCCCGCCCGACCCACGATCGACCGACGCGCCCCCGGCGGGCACGGCCCCGGGAGGCGCGGCCGGAGGCGGTGCGGCCCCGGCGGGTGTGGCGTCGGGAGGCGCTGCTTCGGGCGGTCGGGCCAGGGACGGTGCGGCACCGGCGGGCGGAGCCCCGGGAGGGGCGGCACCGTACGGCCCGGCCCCGGGAGGCGCGGCCGGAGGCGGTGCGGCACCGGCGGGCGGGGCCCCGGGCATTGCGGCACCGGGAGGCGCGGTCCCGGACGGCGTGGCCCGGGCGGGTGCGGCCACGGACGGTGTGGCGTCGCAGGGGGTGGTCGTGGGCGGGGGGCCGGCCGGGAGTTCGGGGGGCGGGCGCGCCGAGGGCGCCGGCGGGAGCGGGCCGGCTCCGCTCGGGCGGTTCCTCGCCAAGGCCGCCGCCGTCACCGCCGGACTCACGGCCGCCGGGGCGGTGTTCGGGCTCGTACGGGACCAGACCATCGCGCACCTCTTCGGGGCCGGGCACGACAGCGACGCCTTCCTCATCGCCTGGACCGTGCCGGAGATGGCCTCGACGCTGCTCATCGAGGACGCCATGGCGCTGCTGATGGTGCCCGCCTTCAGCCACGCCCTGACCCGGCGGGCCGCCGGCCGGGCCGGCCTGACGCGCCGGCAGGCCCGCGTGCAGGACCCCGTACGGCTGCTGGTGGGGGCGACGCTGCCGCGCCTGGCCGTGCTGCTCGGCGCCGTCGCCGCGCTGCTCGTCCTGGCCGCGCCGCTCGTCGTCGCGGTGCTCGCGCCGGGCCTGCCCGATCCCGGACTGGCCGTCGAGTGCACCCGGCTGACCGCGCTGACCGTGCTGACCTTCGGGATCGCCGGGTACTTCAGCGCCGCGCTGCGGGCACACCGGTCCTTCCTGCCGCCGGCCGCGATCTACGTCTCGTACAACGTCGGCATCATCGGCACCATGCTCGCCGTGCACACCCTGTGGGGGGTGCGGGCGGCCGCCGCCGGAGTCGCCGTCGGCGGCCTGCTGATGGTCCTCGTCCAACTGCCGGCCTTCGTCCGGCACGTGGGCTTCGGCCCGGCCCGGGCCAGGGGCGTCCCGCGCATCCGGCGCGACCGGGACCGCCCCGCCCTCATCGCCTTCGGCCTCATCGCCCCCGTGATCTTCTTCGCCGTCTTCCGGCAGTCGCAGGTGCTGGTGGAGCGCTTCCTCGCGGCGTCCCTGCCGCCCGGGGCGATCTCGCACCTCAACTACGCCCAGAAGGTGGCGCAGATGCCGATGGTGCTGTCGTTGATGATCTGCACCGTCACCTTCCCCGTCGTGGCCCAGGCCATGGCCGGCGGGGAGCGGGAGAAGGCCCGGCGCCGGGTGGAGCAGGACCTCGCCCTCGCCTCCCTCGCCGTCCTCCTGGGCACGGCGATGGTCATCGGCTACGCCCCCCAGATCATCGAGGTCCTCTTCGAACGCGGGGCCTTCACCCACCGGGACACCCTCGCCACCGCCTCCGTCATGCGGGTCTACGCCCTGGGACTCCTCGGCCACTGCCTCGTCGGCGCGCTCTCCCGGCCCTTCTTCTCGACCGCCCGGCCCACCTGGTTCCCGGCGCTCGCGATGGGCGCCGGGCTGCTCGTCAACGTCGTGGCCGGAGCCTTCGCCGTCGGCTGGTGGGGCACCTACGGCATCGCCGCCGCCAACGCGGCCGGCATCTCCACCACCGCAGTCCTGCTCCTCACCGGCCTCGGCTCCCGCATCATCGCCATCCAGGTCCGCCGGGTGGCCGTCAGCATCGGCCGGCTCGCCGTGGCCGCCGTCGCCGCCTGCGCCACCGGCTGGATCGCCGGCCCGATGATCCCCCACGCGGCGGTCAGCGCCGCCCTCGGCTGCCTGCTCGTCCCGGCCATGTTCGGGGCCACCGGCACGGCCATACGGGCGCTCGAAGTCACCGCCCTTCCCGGCCAGATCGCCCAGCTCTCCTCCCAGCTCACGCAGAGGTTCCGCAATGTCCGCTGACTCCGACTCCGACACCGACACCGCCTCCGACACCGCGCCCGCCGCCGGGGCGGTCCCCACCCGGCGGTCCGCCCAGCCGTGGATCCTGATGTACCACTCGGTCGCCGAGTTCACCGACCCCGCCGAAGACCCGTACGGGATCACCGTCACCCCGCGCGCCCTGGAGGCCCAGCTGCTGTGGCTGCGCTCCCGGGGCCTGCGGGGGGTGTCCGTCGGCGAGCTGCTGCGGGCGCACGCGGCCGGACGCGGCGCCGGGCTCGTCGGCCTCACCTTCGACGACGGCTACACCGACTTCCTGACCCGGGCGCTGCCGCTGCTGCGCCGGTACGACTGCACCTCCACCCTCTTCGTGCTGCCCGGCCGGCTCGGCGTCGACAACGTGTGGGACCCGCTGGGCCCGCGCAAGCCGCTGCTCACCGCCGAGGGCATCCGGGAGGTCGCCGCCGCCGGACAGGAGGTCGGCTCGCACGGGCTGCTCCACCAGGACCTCACCGCCGCCCCCGACGACGTGCTCCAGCAGGAGCTGCGGGGCAGCCGCGACCTGCTGCGCGAGATCACCGGGACGCTGGCCGAGGGCTTCTGCTACCCCTACGGGCACCTCGACGCCCGGGTCGTCGACGCGACGCGGGCCGCCGGGTACGGCTACGCCTGCGCCATCGACCCCGGGCGGCTCGCGGGCCGGCACGCCCTGCCCCGTACGCACATCAGCCAGGCCGACGGCGCCGCCCGGCTCCGGGCCAAGCAGCTGCGCCACCAGGTGCGGGAGCTGCGCCGCGGGGTGACGGCACGATGAGGGCGCTGCACATCATCACCGGTCTCGGGATCGGCGGCGCCGAGCAGCAGCTGCGGCTGCTGCTGCGCCACCTGCCGATGCCCTGCGACGTGCTGACCCTGACCAACCCGGGCCCGGTGGCCGAGGGGCTGCGCGCCGACGGCGTCCGGGTCGTCCACCTGGGCATGCGGGGCAACCGGGACCTGAGCGCGCTGCCCAGGATGGTGCGGTTCATCCGGCGCGGCCGGTACGACCTCGTGCACACGCACCTGTACCGGGCCTGCGTGTACGGGCGGCTCGCGGCCCGGGCCGCCGGGGTGCGGGCCATCGTGGCCACCGAGCACTCGCTCGGCGAGGGCGAGATCGAAGGGCGGCCCCTGTCCGGCGGGGTGCGGGCGCTGTACCTGGCCGGCGAGCGCCTCGGCGCCGCGACCGTGGCGGTGTCGGAGACCGTGGCCGCCCGGCTGCGGGAGTGGGGGGTGCCGGCCGCCCGGGTGCACGTCGTACCGAACGGCATCGAGGCCGTCCGCTTCCGCTTCGACGAGGGCGTGCGGCGCTCCACCCGGGCCCGGACCGGGCTCCCGGAGCGGGCCTTCGTGGTCGGCGGGGTCGGCCGGCTGGTGCCGGGCAAGCGCTTCGACGTCCTGGTGCGGGCCGTGGCGGCGCTCCCCGGAGCGCACCTGCTGCTGGCCGGTGACGGGCCGGAGCGGGCCCGGCTGCGGCTGCTGGCCGCCGAGCTCGGCGCGCAGGGCCGCATCCACCTGCTGGGCGAGCGCGACCCGCTCGGCGACCGCGCCGACGGCCGCACCCCCGGGATCCCGGCGCTGCTGGCCGCCATGGACGTCTTCGTCTCCCCGTCCACGGAAGAGGCCTTCGGCCTGGCGGTGGTGGAGGCGCTGGCCGCCGGACTGCCGGTGCTGCACGTCACCTGCCCGGCCGTCGACGACCTGCCGCCCGACCAGGCGCCCGGCGCCCGGCGCATCGGCGCGGGCACGCAGGAGCTGGTCGCGGCGCTGCGCGGGCACCTGGAGGCGGGCGCCCGCAGGCTGCCGCCGCCGCCGGTGGTCCGCCGCTACGACATCGCCCGCAGCGCGCAGCAGCTCCTGGGCGTCTACGAGCTCGCCCTGGCGGCCCCGATCTCCGGCGCGGCCCCGCTGTCCGGCGCGGCCGTGGTCCCGGCCCCGGCGGACCCCCTGCCCGGGCCGCCGCCGCAGGCGCCCCCCGGCCCCGCGCCGACGGGCAGGGGCGCGGCCGCCCCGGGAGCCGTGGCAGGTCCCGGCTGACCCGTACGCACCCCGGCCGGGGGAACCGGAACCGGCCGGGACCCGCAGGAACCCCCCTCCACTCCCAGGAAGCGAGCACGCCCATGGCCGATACCGCCGACCGGCAGAAGCCCGACCAGCAGAAGCCCGACCGGACGACGTCCGACCCCCGCTCGGAGAAGAAGGCTCCCGGGCGCGGGCGGGTGCGGCCGCCCGCCTGGTGGCCGCTGCCCGCCTGCGCCGTGCTCGGGCTGGCCGCGGGCGGTGCGTACGGGGTGCTGAAGGCCCCCGAGTACGCCGCCACCAGTTACGTCGTGGCCGTCCCGGACGACACCACGGAGCCGGCCACCGCCCTCGGCTTCGCCCAGGCGTACGCCCGCATCGCCACCAGCAGCTCCACCCTCGCGTACGCCCAGCCCCGTGCGGGCGTCCCCGCCGGACGGCTGCGGACCCAGGTGCGGGCCGAGACCTCCCCGGAGTCCCCGATGATCGCCGTCACGGGCACCTCCACCAGCCCGGCCGAGGCCGCCGACATCGCCAACGCCGTCGCCGACGCGCTGTCCCTGAGCAGCAATCAGGCCGCCAAGAACACCGGCGTCCAGCTCCTGCTGTTCAACCAGGCCGTGGCCCCCTCCGAGCCGGTCTCCCCGTCCGCCCCCGTCAGCGGCGCCGTCGGCATGTGCGCGGGCGGTCTGCTGGGCGGCCTGTGGCTGCTGGCCCGTCCGGCCCGCGGGCGCCGCGGGGACGGGGCCTCCGACGGCGCCCCGGCCCCCGCCGGGGCGCCCGTGGCCGAGACGTACGCCTCGCTCCCCGCCCAGGGCGACCACGCCGAGACCAAGGAGAAGGAGTCCGCGCGATGACCTCGGGCTCCACCGGGGCCCTGGCGGTGACGCTGTGCCGCGATCCCCGGCAGTTCGCCGCGCTGGAGGAGCCGTGGAACCGGCTCGTCCGCGGCTGCCCCACCGCCACCCCCTTCCAGAGCCACGCCTGGCTGCACTCCTGGTGGCTGTCGTACGGCAAGGAGGGCCGGCTCCGGATCGTCCTCGTGCGGCGCGGCGGGGAACTGGTCGGCGCGGCCGCGCTGATGCTCGTACACCGGCCGCTGCCGCTGCTGGTGCCGCTCGGCGGCCACATCACCGACTACTTCGACGTGCTCGTGGCCGCGGACCGGCCCGACGAGATCCTCACGGCCCTGACCCGCGGGCTGCACCGGGCCGCCCGGGGCGCGGTCGTGGACCTGCGGGAGGTGCGCCCCGGAGCCGCCGCCGAGGCCGTGTACGAGCAGTGGGGCGGCGTCCGCAGCAAGTTGACCGACTCCACCTGCATGGAGCTGCCCACGCTGCCGTTCGACGAGCTGGTCAGGCGGATGCCGTCCTCGGGCGGCCAGCGGGTGCGGGCCAAGCTCCGCAAGACCGACGCGGCCGGGATCGAGGAGCACGAGGTCACCGAGCACGAGGTGCCGCGTGCCGTACGGACGCTGCTGCGGCTGCACGAGAAGCAGTGGCGCGGACGCGGGGTGACCCCCGAGCACCTGCGGCCGCGCTTCGCAGAGCACCTGACCCGGGCCACCCGGCGGATGGTGCGGGCCGGGGAGGGCCGGCTGACGGAGTTCCGGCTGGACGGCGAGGTGGTGGCGGCCAACGTCACGCTGCTGTCGGCCGGGCTGAGCGGCGGCTACCTGTACGGGGCGGACCCGGACCTGCGCGCGCGGAAGGTGGACGTGGCGTCGCTGCTGCTGCGCCACGAGACCGGGCGGGCGCTCGCCGACGGGCGCCCGGTGGTGAGCTTCCTGCGCGGAAACGAGCCGTACAAGAACCACTGGCGGCCCGAGACGGTCGTCAACCAGCGGTTCCTGCTGGCCACGACCGCGCTCGCACCCCTGCTGCGGCTGCACGAGTCGCAGGTGACGGGGCGCGAGCGGGCCCGGGACGCGCTGCGCGAGGCGCTGCCGGCCGCCAGGGACTGGCGGGCGCGGCTCAACGATCTGCGGGTGCGATGACCCGTCTAGAAGGGCCAGAAGCCGGAGGCCTTGCCCCAGTCGAGCTGGACGCAGACCGACTGCCTGCCGACCAGCTTGGACAGCCACTCGCCGAAGTTGAGCGGGACGCACCACTGCTTGCTGTTGGCGGGCGGCACCTCCGGCTTCGGCTGCGGCCGCGGGGGCGTGGGCGTGGGCGTGGGCTCGGGCTTGGGTACGGCCGGGCTCGGCACGGCGGGCGAGGGCACCGGGGCGGTGACCTCGGGAGCCGGGACGAGCGGACTCGGGACGACCGGGCTCGGGACGACCGGGCTCGGCGTGGCCGGCCCCGGGACCTGGGGGCTCGGCACGGCCGGGCTCGGGACCTCGGGCGTGGGGACCTGCGGTGTGGGGACCTGGGGGCTGGGGGCGGCCGGGCTCGGGGCGGCCGGGCTCGGGACCTGGGGGGTCGGGACCTGGGGGGTCGGGACGGCCGGCGTCGGGAACGCCGGCGTCGGGACGGCGGGCGTGGGGAGCTGCGGCGTCGGGACGGCGGGCGTGGGCACCACGGGGGTCGGGACCACGGGGGTGGGCACGACGGGGGTCGGGACCACGGGCGTGGGGACCACCGGGGTCGGGATCACCGGGCCGGGACTCTCGGGCGTCAGGGCGTCGCGGAAGACCTTCGCGGACCGCGGGTTCTCCTTGCACTGCCACACGCCGTGCGGGCAGTAGTCGGTGATGGTGTGGTAGAGCGGCTTGTGCTGCTCGATCCACTTCAGCATGCGCCGCACGTACTCCGGGTTGTCCCCGTTGCGGAACAGCCCCCACTCCGGGTACGAGATCCGCTTGCCGTGTGCTTTCGCGAAGTCGACGTGCTGCTGGAGCCCGTACGGCTGGCTGATCTGCTCGTCGAAGTTCCGGCCGGGAGCCTGGTCGTACGAGTCCATCCCGATGATGTCGACGACGTCGTCGCCCGGGTAGCACCGGGTCCAGCCGATCGCGTCCGTACCCCGGTTCGGGGCGAAGTCGAACCGGAACTTCTGCCCGGGCACCGCGCGCATCGCGGTGACGACGCGCCTCCAGTACGCCTTCCAGTTCTCCGGGTCCGGCCCGCAGCGGTGGGTGTAGGTGGTGCCGTTCATCTCCCAGCCGAGCACGATCACCGTGTCCGGGACGTCCAGTGCCACCAGCTTCTCGGCGAGCCTGCGGAAGTGCCGGTCGTACTGGCCCTGCGCGCCCGCCCGGATCAGCCGGGCCACCTCGCGGTCGGGGACCCGTTCCTCGTTGCGCGCCTGCATGGGCACGTTGAGGACGAACATCCGGTCGTCCCCGGCCAGCCGCCAGGCGGCCCAGTCGTCGAGGAACGAGACGTTCCCCTCGATGCCCGCCCACTGGTCGCCGGGCAGATAGGTGTGGCCCACCCGGATCTCCCTGCCGCCCAGCCAGCGCGACAGGTACGGGATGCGGGCCACTCCGGGCGGACCGTAGTCGAGGTAGGCGCCCACGGCGGTGTCGGAGCCGCCGCGCCGGTCCTCCCCGGGCGCCGCGAGCGCGGCCCCGGTGGCGAGCAGTCCGGCCGCGACCGTACCGATGCAGGTGCTCGCCAGTCGGCGGCGTGGTCTGGGCATGGCGTCTCCCGAGCTTTCCCGAATCGGTGTGCTGCCAAAGACGTTAGACATCAGATCTGACGAATGGCCTGTTCGGTGACTGCCGCGTAGGCCATTCGCAGCTGCGCACTATCCCCGCTTGGTCCGACTAGGTGAAAGACACCGTTCCCATGCACGCGTTCACCCACCATGTGCCCGCCGTACTGCTCAGGCTCGATCGGAACCCGTTCCACCACGGAACCCTCGGCGCCGTCAGATCCCTTGGCCGCAAGGGCGTGGAGGTCCATGCCGTCGTCGAGGCCGGGGGAGGTCCCGTGGGGCGTTCGCGGTACCTGCGCGCCGTGCACGCGGGGCCCGACGGGGGATTGGACCCCGAGGCGCCCGAGGCGCTGGTGGACTGCCTGGCCGCGGTGTCCGAGCGGATCGGCCGGCCCGCCGTGCTCGTCGCCATGGACGACCTGAGCGCCATCGCCCTGTCCCGGGTCGCGACGCGGCTGACGGACCGTTTCCGGATTCCCCATCAGCCCGACAACCTGCCCGCCCGGGTCGCCGACAAGGCGGAGCTGTCGCGGCTCTGCGCGCGCTGGGACGTGCCCCACCCGGAGACCGTCATCCCGGCGAGCGGGGCGGAGGCGGCGGAGGCCGCATGGCGCCTGGGGCTGCCGGTGATCGCCAAGTGGAGCCGTCCCTGGCTGCTGCCCGCGGGGGCGGCCGGACTGCGCAGCACGATGCTCCTGCACACCGCGGCCGAGGCGCGCCGGCTGTACGAGCGCTCCGCCGAGGCCGGGAGCCGGCTGCTGCTCCAGCGGTTCCTGCCGGCCGGACCGGACACCGACTGGTTCTTCCACGGGGCCTTCGCCCGCGGCGGGCGCCCGCTGCTCGCGGGGTCGGGCCGCAAGGAGCTGTCCTGGCCGGTGCGGACGGGGCTGACGGCGGTCGGCCGCTGGCTGCCGGACCCGGCGGTGGAGGAGGCGGGGCTGCGGCTGGCCGAGCGCCTCGGCTACCAGGGGATTCTGGACCTGGACTTCCGCCGGGACGAGCGGGGCACCTTCCGGCTGGTCGACTTCAACCCCCGGCCGGGGGCGCAGTTCCGGCTGTTCACGGACGCGGCCGGGCTGGACGTCGTCCAGGCGATGTACCTGGATCTGACGGGGCAGCGGGTCCCGGAGCCCTCGGGCGGGCCGGGCCGGGTGTTCGTCGCCGAGAACTACGCGCTGCTGGCGGTGGTGCGCGGCGGGTCGCTGCCGCGGCGCCCCGCGGTGGGCCCCGCCGGACCCGCGGGCCGCACGGTCGGCGCGCCGGGTGCGGGGGACAGGTCCCGGCGGCGGGCGGACGACCCCGGCCCGGGGGCGGTGCGGGTGCTGCCCCGGGGGGAGCGCGGCCGGATCGAGGCGGCCTGGTTCGCCGTCGACGACCCGCAGCCGTTCCTGGCGATGCTCGGTGCCTTCCTCGGCCGGGGCGCGGACAAGGGGGTACGCGTCCTGCGCGGGGTCCCCGCCCACGGCCGCCGCACCGCCCGCGCCGTGGTCCGCGCCCCCCGCCAGCGGAACGGCGGCGGCTCCGCGGCCTCCCGCACGGCCCCGCCCGACGCGCCGGAGACGCCGGCCGAGCCGGACGAGTTGGTGACCCGTTGAGGGGGGAACCGGAAGGACGGCGGCCGTCGACCGCCGCGGCCGCGGCGGGGCCGGCCGGCGCGTGGGGGCTGGGGGCGGGCTGAAGACGCTGGGCTCCGGCGGGACGCCGGAGCCGAGTGCGGGGTCCGGGTCCTCATGGCACGGCTGTTCCCCGCGGGACTGCCGGCGGCTCCCTCATTCGGCCCTTCCATGCGATTCGTCCACTGCGCGGGCTCCACGGCGGGGAGACTGGTCGCAGGAGTCCGCAAGCGCCTCGGCGCCCGGGGGCCGCTGCCGGGCTCCGCCGGCGCCGCACGGACCGACCGGGCCACGGCCGGACATCCGAAGACGTATCCGCGGTGAGAGCCGCGGTGAGAGGGGTCCGTGATGAGCGGGGAGCGAGGACAGGGCAGGGGCTGGGTGCGGATTCCCGCCAGCCGCGGGGAACAGCCCGCGGCGGCCGGACCCGCCGGGTACGACGCCCCGTACGACCGGGCGCCGTACGAGCGGCCGCCCTATGCCCGTCCGCCCTATGCCCGTCCGCCCTATGACCGTCCGCCGTACGAACGGGCCCCGTACGACCAGACTCCGTACGACCCGGCTCCGTACGACCCGGCCCCGTACGACAGGGCCGCGTACGACCGGGCTCCGTACGACCGGGCCCCCTACGCGGCCCCTCCCCCCACGGTCCAGCCCCCGATCTACACGTCACTCGTCACGCGCTGGCGGGAGGCCGGACGCACCCTTCCGGGGCATCCTGACGAGGAGTGGGAGCGGCTGATCTCCCAGCCGTGCTGGCCGGGCCGTTAGGTGGTGTGAGTCGTGGCAGCGGCGGAGCGCGACGGATCGGAGCAGGGCCGGCGGCCCCCCGTGACCGGGGCGGCGGAGCGGCTCGCGCTGAACGGCATGGGCAGCTTCGAGTGGGACCTGGACGCCGGGACCCTGACGCTGGACGAGGCCGGGATGACCGTCTTCGACCTGGAACCGGACGAGTTCGACGGCACCCCGGAAGGGCTCGGGCTGCGGATTCCGGCCGAGGACGGCGTACGGCTGGGCGAAACCGTGCTGGCCGTCCTGGACAGCGGCGGAGAGGCGTACGGCGCGTACTTCACCGTGCAGCGGCGCGGCGGGCGCGACCAGTGGACGCACACCCAGGGCCGGGTGGTCCGCGACGGGGACGGCCGGGCCCGCCGGATCCTGGGGATCGTCCGGGACGCCACGGCCGAGCTGGCCCAGGCGACGCTGCTGCGCAAGCTGGAGTCGGCGCGGGCCCAGCAGACGACGATCGTGCAGCGGACCACGGACGCCCTCTCGCGGGCGGTGACGGTCGACGACGTCACGGCCGCCCTGACCGGGGCGGGCGCCCTGGAGCGGCTCGGTGCGGACGGGCTGGCCCTCGGCCTCGTCGAGGGAGGCACCATCAAGATGATCGCGATGAGCGGGGAGTCCCTGGAGATCCTCAGCGAGCGCAGCATGACGCGGCTGGACGGCTCGCTGCCGCTGTCGCGGGCGGTGCTCACCAGGAAGGCACGTTTCGTCACCTCGCTCGCCGCACTCGGCCAGGAGTTCCCGCTGCTGCGGGACTACCTGAGCCGCATCCACTACAGCGCCGCCGCCTACCTGCCGCTGATCGCCCAGGCCAAGGCCATCGGCGGACTGGTGCTCTTCTACCGGCGCCGCACCGAGTTCAGCCCCGAGGAGCGCAACCTGTGCCTGGGCCTCGCCGGCATCGTGGCGCAGTCCCTCCAGCGGGCCCTCCTCTTCGACCAGGAGCGGGAGTTCGCCACCGGCCTCCAGGCGGCGATGCTGCCCCGCCGTATCCCCGAGATCACGGGCGGGGAGATCGCGGTGCGCTACCACTCGGCGTGGAGCGGGCGGGAGGTCGGCGGGGACTGGTACGACGTGATCTCCCTGCCCCGCGACCGGGTCGGCATCGTGGTCGGCGACGTCCAGGGCCACGACACGCACGCGGCGGCCATCATGGGGCAGCTGCGGATCGCCCTGCGGGCGTACGCCGGCGAGGGCCACCCGCCGTCCACCGTGCTGGCGCGGGCCTCGCGCTTCCTCGCCGAGCTGGACACCGAGCGCTTCGCGACCTGCATGTACGCGCAGGTGGACCTGGAGAGCGGGAGCGTACGGGCGGTCCGCGCGGGCCATCTCGGCCCGCTGATCCGGCACACGGACGGGCGCACGGGCTGGCCCAACGTGCGCGGCGGACTGCCGCTGGGACTGGCCACGGCCTTCGCGCAGGAGGAGTTCCCCGAGACCCGGCTCGACCTGGTTCCGGGGGAGACCCTGGTGCTGTGCACGGACGGCCTGGTGGAGGAGCCCGGCACCGCGATCACCCAGGGCATGGAGGCCCTCGCGCACGCCGTCCGCGGCGGCCCGCAGGAGTCCGGGGCGCTGGCCGACCACCTGCTGGACCGGCTGTGGGAGCGCTGGGGCTCCGGTGACGACGTGGCCCTGCTGGTGCTGCGCCGGGCACCGGACCCGGGCACCCACCGGGCGCCGCGCATCCACCAGTACGTCCACCAGGCGGACCCGGAGGGGCTCTCCGAGGCCCGCTGCGCCCTGCGGCAGGCGCTGAACGACTGGGGCGTGCCCGAGCTGGCCGACGACGTGGAGCTGGCGGCCGGGGAACTGCTGGTCAACGCCCTGCTGCACACGGACGGCGGGGCGGTGCTGACCATGGAGGTGCTGCCCGAGCCGGTCCGCCGCATCCGGCTCTGGGTCAAGGACCGCTCCAGCGTGTGGCCGCGCAGGCGTACCCCGGGCGAGGCCGCCACCACGGGGCGCGGCCTGCTGCTGGTGGACGCGCTGGCCACGCACTGGGGCGTGGAGTCCCGCGGCGACGGCAAGGCGGTGTGGTGCGAGTTCGACACCCGGGGCCGCTCCCGGAGCGCCGGGTGACCTGCCGGTCACCCCGAGTTGTGGAGGTCGTGGGATGGGGCGATGATGCCGCCATGGAACGGAAGGCTTCGAAGCGGAACGCGCCGTGCGCAGGCTGAGCAGGGGCGCGGCGACGGGCATCCTGGCGCTGCTCCTGCTGGCGGCCGGGGTGCCGACGGTCGTGGACTGGACGACGGGGCGTCCGCACGCGGACCCCGGGTGCCAGTCGACGGCCTTCATGTCGATGACGGGCGTCGCGCCCGAGTGCCGGTAGCGGCGGCCGGCAGTCCCGGAGCGCGCCTCCGGGACCTGACGGCGCCCCGCGACCCGGTGGACTAACTGCTCAGGCCCCGCTGTGCGGGCGCAGCTCGATGCCCCGGCGGTCCTCCGCGACCGTGCGCAGCGAGGTCGGCAGCAGCCCGCCCGAACGGCCGATCTCCTGGAGGCGCACCCGGGCCTCGGCCGGGCCCGCTTGCACGTCGGGCGTCATGCGGAGACTGCCCGTGGCCTCCCACGCGTGCTCCCGGCCGTCGCAGACGGCCTCCTCGCCGCCGAAGCCCAGCCGGGTGTGCCCCTGGACCAGGGTCGCGGCGATCTGAACCGTCCCCACGGGTGACGGCGCGCTGCAGCGGTAGGTCCCGGAGAGGGTGACGGTGCCGTGCTCGACGATGCGTGCGTCGCGCTGTACGGAGATCTCGTTTCCGTGCGGGGCCGCACTCGCGGGGGCGGTGAACGCGGTCACGGCGGCCAGCGCGGAAAGGGCCGACAATGCCAGGCGGAGACCGGAAACGGACATGATTCCTCCAGGTGGAAAGCGGTGGGTCCGCGGTACGGATTCGGTCGGCGCGGATACGCCGAATGGCATTGTGCTGGCACAGCGGCGGCAACCCGCTCTGCCGTCCTCGTGTCGGTGTGGGCAATGGCCCGCACGGGTGCGTGAGGTCGACCGGAATGCCTTCCGGAGGAGGGCGTCGGCGCGGTCCGCCGTCAATGACGCCCGTGTGGGTGATGCCGTACGCATGCGCGACGAACAGGTCGGCCGACGCCTCCACGGCGTGCCGGAACGCCCACGTCGACCCCGCGCCGGTGAACTGACGACGGGAAAACCCCTCCCCCCGACTTCCCCGCGGTCGGCGTACGCGCCTGCGCGAACATCCGGACGAATTCCGGAGGGGGGAATCCGGGCGGTCTAGCCCGCCCGGGTGAAAGGCCGTGAAAGGGCCGGCCGGGAGACCACTAGGGTGCGGCGCATGACTTCTACGCAAGCCGAAATCGACCGGTCGCACCTCGGCACCCTTTCGGTGCTGGCCTGGATCGGCGACCCCTCCGACGGGCACGACATCCCGTACCTCCTCGCCTACACCCTCGGCGACGGTCCCGAGGGCCCGGCGGCCGGCGAGCGCGCCGCCCGGGGTCTGCTGGAGGAGATCGGCCTGCCGATCGGCGACGTGGTCATGGACGGCACCCGCAGCCCGCGCACCTTCGCGGTGCAGATCGTGCTGATGGCCGGCAACCAGGTCACGCTGACCCTCCCCGGGCTGAACGCGACCTGCACCGCGCCCGACGAGTGGGTCGCGGCGGCCCACGAGAGCGGTCAGGC
This sequence comes from Streptomyces sp. NPDC058674, assembly GCF_042716505.1. NCBI lineage: Bacteria > Bacillati > Actinomycetota > Actinomycetes > Kitasatosporales > Streptomycetaceae > Streptomyces > Streptomyces sp. NPDC058674. The sequence goes on along the minus strand of NZ_JBHXSC010000034.1, from coordinate 58,480 downwards.
CTACTTCCTCTTCGCCACGCGCGCCTGGCCCGAGGCGGTCCCCGGCCGTCCGGTGACCGCGGAGGTCCTCCAGGCCTTCGCGGGCGACGAAGAGGTGCTCACCGGCAGTGCCCACTGCGTCGTCGCGGTGCAGACGCTCCAGGCGTAGCCCCGCGGACCGCCGGCCGCCGGGCTCCCGGCCCGCCCGGTGGCCGGCCCCCGCTCAGGGCCGTTCGAAGGAGAACCTGAGCGAGCGGACCCGGTTGTCGAAGTTCGACCCGGCCAGATCGGGCAGGCCGACCGCGCGCAGTCCGACCGGCCGGGTGAGCAGCTCGCGGAAGAGCGCCTTCATCTCCACCCGGGCCAGGTGCGCGCCCAGGCAGAAGTGCGGTCCGCCGCCGCCGAACCCCAGGTGCGGATTGGGCGAGCGGGTGATGTCGAAGGCGTCGGGGTCGGGGAAGACGGCCTCGTCGCGATTGGCGGAGGCGTAGTACAGCACCACCTTGTCACCGGGGCGGAACAGGTGTCCGTCCAGAGTGTGTTCGGCGGCCACCGTCCGGCGGAACTGGATGATCGGCGTCGAGTGGCGGATCATCTCGTCCACCGCGCCGTCCGCATGCGCCTCGAAGTCCGACACCAGCAGCTCCCGTTGGTCCGGGTGGTCGGTCAGCAGGGTCAGCCCGTGGGTGATGGCGTTGCGGGTGGTCTCCACCCCGGCGACCATCAACAGGGAGAAGAAGGCGCCCAGTTGGCGTGCTCCGAGGGCCTGGCCGTCGATGTTCGCGCAGACCAGCGCCGAGATCAGGTCGTCGGTGGGGTTCCTGCGCCGCTCGCGGCCGATGCCCGCCACCATCCGCTGCATCCGGGCCAGCGCCCGCAGTCCGCGACCGGGCATCCGCAGCCGGGCGGCCAGGCCCCGCTCCACCCCGATGTTCTCGGAGGCGTGGTTGACGCGGTCGGCGATCTCGGCCCGGTAGTGCTCCGGGATGCCCATCATGTTGCAGATGACCTCCAGGGGGAGCCGGGAGGCCACCGCCGAGACGAACTCGTCGGGCCGCGCGTCGAGCACGTCGTCCACGATCCGGGCAGCCACCGCGTGGACGTCCTCCTCGGCGGCCGCCAGCAGGCGGGGCGTGAAGGCCCGCTGCACGATCCGGCGGAGCCGGGCGTGGTCGGGGCCGTCCAGGTTGACCATGGAGTCCCCGAACAGCGCGCGCACCCACCGGGCCGGCTCCGGGGTGGTCACCCCGGGGGCGCTCGCGAACACCTTGGGCAGGCGGCTGGCCTCCTGCACCTGGGCGTGCCGTACGAGGGCCCAGTGGCCGGCACCCTCCGGGACGAAGACGGGGGACCCGAGAGCGCGGAGCCGGGCGAAGGCCGCCAGGCGGTGCTCCGGGGGGAGTTGCCAGAAGCCTGGCTCGGCCAGTTCCGCTCCGGGACCGGCTTCCGTGCCGGTGCCGCGCCGCTGTGCCGGGAGTGTCATGGCCGTGCCTCTTCCTGTCGCGCCGTTCCGCTGCGCTGGAGAACGGTCGCGGCGGCGCGGGAGTGACGGCCCGGCGGTCCGCCGTTCCCCCCGGGCTTCAGAGGCCGGAGCGGTCGGGGCGGGCGCCGCGGGTCGCCAGGGTCACCCCGACGGCGATCGTGGCCGCCGCGACCAGGCCCGCGTACAGGACGGCGTACGGGCCCGCCCACGTGCAGGCCAGGACGGCGAGGGCGGAGAGCGGCAGGGCCAGCTGCTGGGCGGGGCCGCGCTTGAAGTGCCGGGAGTGCAGGAACCACACCATCAGCAGGAAGAGCGCGCTCGGGACGGTGACGGCGGCGTTGGCGGCGGCCTGCGAGATGTGGGCCTTGCCGACCGCGTGCTCGACCGCGACCTCGATGCCGGCCCCGATCGCCGCACCGGAGGCGAAGACCAGCAGGTGGCCGTAGCCCCACGGGATGGCCTCGCGGTTCGAGGTCAGCCGCTCGTGCATCGGCACCGCGAAGTAGATCCACCACGCGGCGAAGACGATCAACAGCCCGCCGGCGGCGATCGGCAGCAGCTCGCCCAGCGCCTCGTGCTCGTCGAGCGCCGACTTCACCGCCACGGTGCTCGCGGAGATGGTCTCGCCGAGCACGATGATGGTGAACAGGCCGTACCGCTCCACGATGTGGTGGGCGTGCCAGGGGGTCTGGTGCCCGCGCTCGGCCACCACCGGGACGAGCAGCTCGGCCGCGGCCAAGACCAGGAACAGCCAGCGCTTGAGGTCGTCGGGGGCGAACAGCAGCGCCACCCAGCCGGCCTGGCAGACCACCAGCCCGGCCGCGTACCGGAGCGCCGCGGTGCGGGCCGGCCCGCTCTCCCCGGCCGCGGCCCGCAGCCACTGGGCGGTGAGCGCCACGCGCATGATGAGGTAGCCGACGACGGCGACCGTCCAGTCGTTCTCGTCGAAGGCGCGGCTCACGCCGGCCGCGTAGACGAGCACACCGGCGATCTGGACCAGGGTCGCGATGCGGTACGGCACGTCGTCGCAGTCGTAGGCGGAGGCGAACCACGTGAAGTTCATCCACGCCCACCACACGCCGAAGAAGACGAAGAAGTAGCCGATCACCCCGGTGCCGGGATGGCCTTCGGCCAGCGCGTGCACCAGCCGGGCCCCGCACTGGGCGATAGCTACGACGAAGCAGAGGTCGAAGAACAGCTCCAGCGGGGTCGCCGCGCGATGGTCCTCGTCGCGGCCGCGGGCGGTCATGGGTGTGTAGGCCATACCGGCCAGCAGACCAGAGGACGCGTCCCCCGGCGGGCCGGACGCGCGGCCCGGACCGCTGCGGTGCCCCGCGCGGAGGCCCCGTACCCGACGGAGGGGGACCGACGCACCGGGGGGACGGGACAAGGTCCCCTCCCCCCGGTGCGTTCTCCTGTGCCGCGGGGCGGGCGGGCAGCGGAGTCTGGACAGCAGGGTCCTTCTCGCAGTTCAGACCCCTTCGACTCCAGGAAGTGCAATGAGTACCGCCACGAAGGAAGCACAGAGGCCGCAGGTCGATCCGGCGCAGTACCGCCCGGGCGGCACCATCACGCAGTGGACACCGGAGGATCTCTTCATCGTCTTCTATGCCACGTGCCTGGCGGTGTGCTGGTGGTTCTACGCCCGCAAGGGCGCCGAGGCTCCGAGCTGACCGGGGCCGGTGGCGGGGGCGGCCGTACCCTGGAGCCATGAGCAGCGTCCCCGCCCCCGACCCGCAGTCCCCGCAGCCGTCCCGGCCCGAGGAGCAGCCCCGGCCGAGGCCCCGGCTCGTCTTCGACGACCCCCTGGACCAGCAGTCCCCGGACGACACCGACCGGGGCTGGGGCGAGCGGCCGCCCGCCGGCGGGAGCGCGGCCGACCTGGCCCGCTTCCTCGACGAGAAGCCCCCGCACCACATCTGAGCCGCCGGAGCGGCCCGCACGGCTAGAACGCGTCGCGTGTCCCCGTGGGGACGCCGTTGCCGCTGCCGCTGCCGTTGCGCTGGGAAACCAGGGTGTCCCTGATCTCCTTGAGCACCTCCAGCTCGGTGATCTCCATCGTCTCCTTGACGCCTTCCTTGGCCTTGCGGCGCGCCTCCACCTTGGCGAGGTACTTCGCCATCGGCAGCACCATCAGGAAGTAGACGACGGCCGCCGTGATCAGGAAGGTGAGCGCGGCATTGAGCACCGATCCCCAGAGGATCTCCACCCCCGTGGGCTGACCGCTCCCGTCCAGGCCGCAGGGAGCCTTGAGGCAGGACTTGTAGACGTCGAGGTTCTTCGTCCCGATGGCCCCCACCAGCGGGCTGATGATCCCCTTGACGATGGAGTTCACGATGTTCGTGAACGCCGCGCCGATGACCACGGCGACCGCGAGGTCCACCACGTTGCCGCGCATCAGGAAGGCCTTGAAGCCCGCCAGGACGCTGTCCTTCTTCTCGCTCACCACTGAGCCCTTCTTCACATGTACCGAACACGGAGCCAACGGTTCCGAAAGCTACGGCAGTCCGGGCCCGGCGTGTCCAATCAGCTCTCACCGTCAGGCGACTTGAACGCCCGCGTGTGCGATTCAGCACAACGTCACCGCCAGTCGGGACACGGCTCCCGCCCCCACCAGGGCGCGCGCGGTCTCCCGGGGCACGGATAGCACCACCAGCGCCCCCGCGTCCCCGCCCTCCGCGTCCGGACGCGGTACTTCGGCGACCCGGGCCCCCGCGGCCACCACCCGGGGCGGCCCGGCCCGCTCCGCCGCGACCACGTCGACCCGGTCCCCGGCGCGCAGCAGCCGGACGGTCGCCGCGTCCGCGATGCGCACCGGCGCCGACACCAGGCGCACCGCGGCGGGCGGCGGTTTCACTTCGGGCGGCGCGGCCCCGCGCGAGGCCCGCGCCTCCGTCCCGCCCACCACCAGGGCGGCGGCCACGACGGCCAGCCCGGCCGCCGCGGCCCGCCGCCGGCGCCGCACCGCCCTGCGCAGCCGGTACCCGCCCCGCCCCACCCGCAGCGGCGGGAAGGCCGGGACCGGGCGCGCGGGCGGGCACGTGGAGGGGCAGACCGGGAGGGTCGCGTACGGGGAAGGGTCAGGGGACATGACGACCACCGCCAAGCTGAGTCGATCGGACCGTCCGGACCAGGCGTCCGGACCCCCCTCACGATCCGGCCTGGCGCCGGGTCCCGCTCCGGCCTGTGGACAACCCCCGGCCTGTGGACGATCCCGTCACCCGTCCGTGGAGCCCGCGGCGCCGCACCCCGTGAGACCGCCCGCTACGGCAGCTCGATGCCCAGGTCCCAGCCGTCGTGCGCGTGCGTGCACAGGCAGGAGCGCGACCGCGTCGCCGGCAGGGCCGCCACGGCGTCGAAGAGGACCTCGCGCAGCCGCCCGACGTTCTCGCCGAACACCCGCAGCACCTCCGTGTGCGACACGCCCTCACCCGTCTCGGCGCCCGCGTCCAGGTCCGTCACCAGTGCCATCGACGTGTAGCAGAGCCCCAGCTCACGGGCGAGGACGGCCTCCGGGTGACCGGTCATGCCCACCACCGACCAGCCGGCCGCCGCGTGCCACCGGGACTCGGCGCGCGTCGAGAAGCGCGGCCCCTCGACGACGACCATGGTGCCGCCGTCCACCGGCTCCCAGTCCCGGCCCCGGGCCGCCGCCAGCGCCACGGAGCGACCCACCGGGCAGTACGGGTCGGCGAAGGTGGTGTGCACGACGTTCGGCACGCTGCCGTCGGGCAGCGGCTCCCCGTCGAAGAAGGTCTGCGCCCGGGACTTCGTACGGTCGACCAGCTGGTCGGGAACGAGCAGCGTGCCGGGGCCGTACTCCGCCCGCAGCCCGCCGACGGCGCACGGGCCGAGCACCTGGCGCACGCCGACCGAGCGCAGCGCCCACAGGTTGGCCCGGTAGTTGATCCGGTGCGGCGGGACGGTGTGGCCGCTGCCGTGCCGGGGGAGGAAGGCGACCTGGCGGCCGGCCAGCTCACCGAGGTACAGGGAGTCGCTGGGGGGCCCGTACGGAGTCTCCACCCGGATCTCGGAGACGTCCTCCAGGAAGGAGTAGAAGCCCGAGCCGCCGATGACACCGATCTCTGCGTTCGCCATGGCGCCAGCCTAGCCGGGCATGCCGAAGGCCCCGCTGCCAGGAGGCGGCGGGGCCACACGTCAGACGGTCAGGCGGCCGAGGTGGAGCTGCTGCTCGCACTCGACGACGACGCCGTGGAGGACGAGGCGGCGGGCGCGGGCGCTGCGGTCGACGTCGTGGACGACGACCCGCCCGGGGCGGGCTTCGAGGCAGGGGTGCTGCTCGACGACGCACCGCGGCTGTCGTTCCGGTAGAAACCGGAGCCCTTGAAGACGATGCCGACCGCGGAGAACACCTTCTTCAGGCGTCCGTCACAGCTCGGGCACACGGTCAGCGCGTCATCGGTGAACTTCTGCACGGCCTCAAGGCCCTCACCGCACTCGGTGCACTGGTACTGGTAGGTCGGCACGAATTTCCTCCTGGCACTCTCACTCAATGAGTGCTAACGACGCTCCATGGTGACGCATTCCGGCGGATCAGTCCACCGTCACCGGCACGCGGTGACCGATCCCACGCTCGTTCACCCGGTCGTTGTCGCTCTGCGCGGAGGCGTTCACGATCCGGCTGGGGGCCTTCGGCGCCAGCTTCGCGCGCAGGGCCAGCAGGGTGACCAGCGCCAGCGCGGTGGCCGCGAGCGGGACGAGGAAGCCGTACGAGGACCCGTGGGCGTCCGTCAGGTTGCCGGCGGCGATGACCGCGACGGCCTGCCCGAAGGCGACGGCCCCGGTCAGCCAGGTGAAGGCCTCGGTGCGGGCGTTCGCCGGGATCAGCGCCTCGATCATCGTGTAGCCGGTGATCAGCGCGGGGGCGATGCACAGGCCGACGAGCAGGCCGAGGACGGCCAGCAGGATCACCGAGTCGGCGGTCCACAGCAGCGAGGCGGTGGCCGTCAGGCCGATGTAGCCGAGCAGCAGGCGGCGGCGCGGGCCGATCTTCCACGCGACGGCGCCGCAGGCGATGCCGGCGATCATGTTGCCGGCGGCGAAGATGCCGTAGAGCAGGCCGTTGGCGCCGGGGTTGCCGATCTCGTTGGAGAAGGCGGCCAGCGAGACCTGCATGCCGCCGAAGACGGCGCCGATCCCGAGGAACGCGACGATCAGGACGCGCAGACCGGGGTAGGACAGCGCCGCGGCGCGCCGGGTGCCGGCGGCGCTCTTGGCGTGCGGCTTGGGCTGGCTGGAGCGCTGGGCGGCGAAGAAGAGGCCGCCGAGCAGCGTCAGCGCGGCCTCGGTGATCAGGCCGGCCGACGGGTGGACGCCGGCGCACAGCGCGGTCGCGAGGACCGGGCCGACGACGAAGGTGAACTCGTCGGTGACGGATTCGAACGCGGCGGCCGTCGGCAGCAGCGGCGAACCCTCCAGCTTGACGGCCCAGCGGGCCCGGACCATCGGCCCCACCTGCGGTACCGAGGCACCGGCGGGGACGGCGGCGAGCGCGAGGACGATCAGCGGGGCGCCCATCAGGGCGAGGGCGGCGAGCGCGCTCACACCGGCGGCGTGGACGAGGACGCCCGGCAGCAGGACGGCGCGCTGGCCGAAGCGGTCGGTCAGGTTGCCCGTCACGGGGGCGAACAGGGCCATCGAGATGCCGGTGACGGCTGCGACGATGCCCGCGTCGGCGTAGGAGCCGGTGGTGTGCTGGACCAGGAGCAGGATGCTGATGGTCAGCATGCCGAAGGGGAGCCGGGCGGCGAAGCCGGGGAGCAGGAAGCCCAGGGCGCCGGGAGTGCGCAGGAGCCGGCCGTAGCCGGGGCGGGCGGAGTTGTCGGTCGTGACCGCGGATGTCACGGCCTGGCCTTTCCGCTGCCTGGTAGAACTCCCCGTCTGCGGACGATGCACCGCCTCGTGAGCGGTCGCACCCGTACATGTGGGAGCCCCGAGAGCTGTCCTCTTGCGCAGAACCGAGTGATACCTGGGCGCCCACTGCGGGAGGGTGCCACGGCCGCTTTGCGGTCGCGCCAGCTCTGCGTCAGGCAGAGTTGGTTCGATGTGGTGTGCCTTCATCGTACAGGGACATTCGCTACCACGCCCTGTGATTACGGCGACAGCGCATGCCCCCACCTGTGATTAACGGACGGTTCACGCGATAGGGCCCGTGAAACAGGGGCAAAAGAGTGCGCACGCCACCGAAGGTGCTGATTTAGAACGTTGCTCTAACTGGAATCTCGCCCGCGGGAGCCATGGGTTTCGAGACTCCGAGCACCGTTTTTCGGACGCGTGGACCCGCTGTGCGGAGCCCGTGCTCAGGGCCGTCCGGGGTGGCCGTCGCCCGTCCCCAGCCAGCCCGCCAGCTTGCCTCCCCGGGCCACCGCCCGCAGTCGCGCCTCGGCCGCGTCCCGCACCGGATCGGTGGCCACCACCAGCAGCTCGTCTCCGCGCCGCAGCACCGTCGTCGGCGCCGGTACGAAGCTCTTGGCGTCCCGCACCACCAGCGTCACCGACGCCCCGGGCGGCAGCCTCAGCTCGCTCACCTCGACGCCGTGCATCCGCGAGGCGGCCGGGATGGCGAAGGAGAGCAGGTGCCCGCGCAGCTTCTCCAGCGGCGCCGACTCGATGCCGAGGTCGGAGGCGGCCTCGTCGTTGTCGCGGAGCCGCAGCTTGCGCGCCAGCCAGGGCAGGGTCGGCCCCTGGACCAGGGTGTAGACGACGACCAGCACGAAGACGATGTTGAAGACGCGCTCGCTGCCCTGGATCCCGGTCACCATGGGGATGGTCGCCAGGATGATGGGAACGGCGCCGCGCAGGCCGGCCCAGGACATCAGGGCCTGCTCCTGCCAGGGAATCCGGAAGGGCAGGAGGCTGACGAAGACCTCCAGGGGCCGCGCCACCATCGTGAGCACCAGGCCGATGATCACGGCGGGCCAGAAGTCGTGCACCAGCTCGTGCGGGGTGACCAACAGGCCCAGCAGCACGAACATGCCGATCTGGGCGATCCAGCCGAGCCCGTCGGCGAAGCCGCGGGTGGCCGGCCAGTGCGGGAGCTTCGCGTTCCCGAGGACCATGGCCGCCAGGTAGACGGCGAGGAAGCCGGAGCCGTGCGCCATCGCCCCGGCCGCGTACGCCGCGACCGCTATCGCCATCACGGCGATCGGGTAGAGGCCGGAGGCGGGCAGGGCCACGTGCCGCAGGGCGTAGGCGCCGAGGAAGCCGACCGTCAGGCCGATGGCGACGCCGATCGCCAGCTCCAGCGCGATCTTGCCGAGGAGGACGTACCAGTCGTCCACGGGGCCGACGGTGGCGAAGGACACGACCAGGATGACCACGGGTGCGTCGTTGAAGCCGGACTCGGCTTCCAGGACGCCGGTGATGCGGGACGGCAGCGGGACCCTGCGCAGGACCGAGAAGACGGCCGCCGCGTCGGTCGAGGAGACGACCGCGCCGATCAGCAGGGCCTGGCGCCATTCGAGGCCGACGAGGTAGTGCGCCCCCGCGGCGGTCACGCCCACGCTCACCGCGACGCCCACCAGCGACAGCACGATCGCGGCCGGCAGGGCCGGCCTGATCTCTTTCCACTTGGTGCCCAGACCGCCCTCGGCGAGGATCACGACGAGCGCGGCATAGCCGATGACCTGGGTCAGCTCGGCGTTGTCGAAGACGACGTTGCCGATGCCGTCCTGGCCTATCGCGATGCCGATGCCGAGGTAGATGAGCAGGCTGGGAAGGCCGCTGCGTGAGGAGACGCGCACCGCCGCCACGGCGACGAGCAGCACGAGCGAGCAGACCAGCAGGAGCTCATTGAGCGTGTGGACAGTCAGCGGGCGGCCCTTTCCTGGAAGCGCCCGGCGGATCACCGCTCCCGGACGCGTTCGGCAAGTACTTCGTTACCTTACCTAATCTTTGACGCTTTCTTGACGCGACAACCACATTGTGAAACGCCTGTTCGCCCCTGTCATGGGCAGCCCGACCCCTGGCGGATCACCGACTTGGGTCCTGCGCCTATGGTTGCTCCCAGCACTCCCAGGACCACCCTGCCCCTCTAAGGACAGCGATGCCCGCCAACGAATCCGCTCCTCCCGCCAAGAAGAAGGGGCGACGCGCCCGTCTGATCGTGCTCGTTCTGGTCCTGGCTCTCATCGCGGGCCTCGGCTACGGGGCGTACTGGAGCGTGGACAGCGTGCGCGCCTCCTTCCCCCAGACGACCGGCTCCCTCGAGGTGCCCGGCCTGACCGGGGCCGTCGACGTCAAGCGCGATGCCCACGGCATCCCCCAGCTCTACGCGGACAGCGACGCCGACCTCTTCCGCGCACAGGGCTTCGTGCACGCCCAGGACCGGTTCTGGGAGATGGACGTACGCCGTCACATGACCTCCGGCCGGCTCTCCGAGATGTTCGGCTCCGGGCAGGTCGAGACCGACGCCTTCCTGCGCACCCTCGGCTGGCGCCAGGTCGCGCAGGCCGAGTACGACACCAAGCTCTCGGACGAGACGAAGAAGAACCTGCAGGCCTACGCCGACGGGGTCAACGCGTACCTGAAGGGGAAGTCCGGCAAGGACCTCTCGGTCGAGCACGCCGCCCTCCGGCTCAGCGGCGACTACGCCCCCGAGCAGTGGACGCCCGTCGACTCGGTGGCCTGGCTCAAGGCGATGGCCTGGGACCTGCGCGGCAACATGCAGGACGAGATCGACCGCGCCCTGATGTCGAACAAGCTCACGCAGGCCCAGATCGACGAGCTCTACCCGCCCTACCCCTTCGACCGGAACAAGCCGATCGTCGAGGGCGGCAAGACCGACAACGGCAAGTACACCCCCCAGGGCGCCGCCGGCAGCGGCTCCGGCACCTCGGGCAGCGGATCGGGCTCCGCCGCCGCCGGCTCGCAGGCCTCGGCGTCCGCGGGTACGAGTGCGGCCACGGGCGCGGGCACGGCGACCGTCACCGGCCTCGCCGACAACGCGACCGCCCAGGGCGCGACCGTCGGCCTGCGCACCCAGCTGACTTCCCTCGCCAAGACCCTGGACGAGATCCCCGCGATCCTCGGCCCCAACGGCAGCGGCATCGGATCGAACTCCTGGGTCGTCGCCGGCAAGTACACGACCACCGGCAAGCCGCTGCTCGCGAACGACCCGCACCTCTCCCCGCAGCTGCCCTCGGTCTGGTACCAGATGGGCCTGCACTGCCGCACCGTCTCGGCCCAGTGCCAGTACGACGTGGCCGGCTACACCTTCTCCGGCATGCCCGGCGTGGTCATCGGCCACAACGCCGACATCGCCTGGGGCATGACCAACCTCGGCGCCGACGTGACCGACCTCTACCTGGAGCAGGTCAAGCCCGAGGGCTACGTCTACGACAACAAGGTGCTCCCCTTCACCACCCGCGAAGAAGTCATCAAGGTCGCGGGCGGCGCGAGCAAGAAGATCACCGTCCGGACCACGAACAACGGTCCGCTGATCTCCGACCGCAGCGACGAGCTCGGCACCGTCGGCGCCCGCGCCCCCGTCGCCAGCTCCGCCCCGGACCGCGGCAACGGCTACGCCGTCGCCCTGCGCTGGACCGCGCTGGACCCGGGCCGGTCGATGGACGCGGTCTTCAAGCTGGACAAGGCCAAGGACTTCGCGGGCTTCCGCCAGGCGGCCGCCGACTTCGAGGTCCCCTCGCAGAACCTGATCTACGCCGACGCCAAGGGCGCCACCGGCAACATCGGCTACCAGGCCCCGGGCCGCATCCCGGTCCGCGGCCAGGGCGACGGCCGCATGCCCGCCCCCGGCTGGGACTCCAAGTACGCCTGGAAGGGCGCCAAGGACGGCAACGCCGGCTACATCCCGCAGAACGAGATGCCCTGGGACCTCAACCCCTCCCGCGGCTACATCGTCACCGCCAACCAGGCGGTCGTGGAGTCCGGGACCGGCGCGGGCAAGTACCCGAACATGCTGACCACCGACTGGGGCTACGGCGCCCGCAGCCAGCGGATCAACGACCTCATCGAGGCGAAGATCAAGGACAGCGGCAAGATCTCCACCGACGACATGCGCACCATGCAGATGGACAACAGCAGCGAGATCGCCACGCTGCTGACCCCGATGCTCGCCAAGATCGAGGTGTCGGACCCGGACGTCCGCTCCGCGCAGAAGCTCCTGGAGGGCTGGAACTACACCCAGGAGCCCGACTCGGCGGCCGCCGCGTACTTCAACGCGGTGTGGCGCAACATCCTCAAGCTGTCCTTCGGCGACAAGATGCCGAAGGAGCTGCGGATCGAGGGCAGCTGCATGAGCGTGCGGGGCGACGGCACCGGTCCGGCCGACGACCTCGCCGAGATGGTCCGCGAGTGCGGCACCCGCGGCGCCGACTCCGCGCAGCCCGACGGCGGCGACCGCTGGTTCGAGGTGGTCCGCCGCCTGGTCAAGGACGAGAAGTCGCAGTGGTGGACGGCGCCCGCGACCCGCGCCGAGCCCGCGGCCGCCAGCCGCGACGAGGTCTTCGCGCGGGCCATGCGGGACGCCCGCTGGGAGCTGACCGCCAAGCTCGGCAAGGACCAGTCCACCTGGAGCTGGGGCCGGCTGCACCAGCTGACGCTGAAGAACCAGACGATCGGCACCGAGGGCCCGGGCTTCATGCAGTGGCTCCTCAACCGCGGCCCGTGGGACCTGGGCGGCGGCGAGGCCACCGTCAACGCGACCGGCTGGAACGCCTCCAGCGGGTACGGGGTCACCTGGGTGCCGTCGATGCGCATGGTCGTCAACCTCAACGACCTCGACAAGTCCCGCTGGATCAACCTGACCGGCGCCTCGGGACACGCGTACCACGGCAACTACACCGACCAGACGACGATGTGGGCCAAGGGCGAGCTGCTGGAGTGGCCCTTCGGCAAGGACGCCGTGGACAGGGCGACGGCGGACACTCTGATCCTCAAGCCCGCGGGGTCCTAGCCGGCCCGGCGGTCACGAGCCGAAACGGCGCACCCCGGACGGGGTGGCGACGGCCTGTACGGGGTGGTCGTGCGGTTCCTCCGGGACCCGCGCGACCACCTCGTCGTCGTAGAGCAGCACGACCAGCGCGGGATGGGCCCCGGCCCGCTCCAGCCGCTCCAGCACCCGGTCGTACGAGCCCCCGCCGCGGCCGAGCCGCATGCCGCGCCGGTCGACCGCCAGTCCGGGCAGGAGCACGGCGTCCGCACCGGCGACGGCCCCCCGGCCGAGCCGCGGTCCGGAGGGCTCCAGCAGCCGCATCGTGCCGGGGTGCACGGCCTCGGCGAGGGAGGCCGGGCCCTCGTACGCGGCCCAGTCGAGGTCGTTGTCGGGCAGCAGCACCGGCAGCAGCACCCGCTTCCCGGCCGCGCGCAGGGCGTCGAGCAGGTCGCGGGTGCCGGGTTCCGTGCCGACGGAGACGTACGCCGCCACCGTGCGGGCACCGGCCAGTTCGGGCAGGGCGAGCGCGGAGCGGCCGAGTGCGCGGGCCGCCGCGCGGCGCGCGGCGGGGGACAAGGCCCGGCGGGCGGCGAGGAGTTCGCGGCGCAGTGCGGCCTTTGCGGACGGTTCGGGGCGGGTCTCTGCCACGGCTGACTCAAATATCCCTGCGAAGACGGACATAAGCGACGATGTCGAACAGGGTCGGCCTGGCGTTCGGCTGGACCCACTATCGTTTGGCGCATGACTATGTTGCACCCCGTGATCAAAAAGGCCGTCATCCCGGCTGCGGGCCTCGGCACTCGGTTCCTCCCGGCGACCAAGGCGACCCCGAAGGAAATGCTCCCGGTCGTGGACAAGCCGGCCATCCAGTACGTGGTCGAGGAGGCCGTCTCGGCCGGGCTGGACGACGTACTCATGATCACTGGGCGTAACAAGCGCCCGCTGGAAGACCACTTCGACCGCAACTACGAGCTGGAGTCGGCCCTCATCGCCAAGGGCGACGACGACCGCCTGAAGAAGGTCCAGGAGTCCAGCGACCTGGCGACCATGCACTACGTCCGCCAGGGAGACCCGCGGGGCCTGGGCCACGCCGTGCTCTGCGCCGAGCCGCACGTCGGCCGCGAGCCCTTCGCCGTCCTGCTCGGCGACGACCTCATCGACCCCCGCGACCCGCTGCTGCGCCAGATGGCCGACATCTACGCCCGCACCGGCGGCACCGTCATCGCGCTCATGGAGGTCGACCCGGCCAGCGTCCACCTCTACGGCTGCGCCGCCGTCGAGGCCACGGACGAGCAGGACGTGGTCCGCATCACCGGCCTCGTCGAGAAGCCCGACGCCGCGGACGCGCCCAGCAACTACGCCGTCATCGGACGCTATGTCCTCAACCCCGCGATCTTCGACATACTGCGGGAGACCGAGCCGGGCCGCGGTGGGGAGATCCAGCTCACCGACGCCCTGCAGAAGCTGGCCGCCGACGAGTCCATCGGCGGTCCGGTGCACGGCGTGGTCTTCCGGGGCCGCCGCTACGACACCGGGGACCGCGGCGACTACCTGCGGGCCATCGTCCGCCTCGCGTGCGAGCGCGAGGACCTGGGCCCGGAGTTCCGCACCTGGCTTCACCGTTACGTCACGGAGGAGATGTAGCACCTTGAGCAGTTCCGCACCGCACGACGCCGGCCACCCCCGTCTGTGGTCGGTGGACGAGCACCTCGCGGACGTCCTCGCCACCGTCCGGCCGCTGGAGCCCATCGAGCTCCAGCTGCTCGACGCCCAGGGCTGTGTCCTGGTCGAGGACGTCACCGTGCCCGTCGCCCTCCCGCCCTTCGACAACAGCTCCATGGACGGCTACGCCGTCCGCACGGCCGACGTCCAGGGTGCGAGCGAGGAGTTCCCCGCGGTGCTGACGGTCATCGGGGACGTCGCGGCGGGCAGCGGCGAGCTGCCCACCGTGGGCCCCGGCCAGGCCGCGCGCATCATGACCGGCGCCCCGCTGCCGCCCGGCGCGGAGGCCGTCGTACCGGTCGAGTGGACCGACGGCGGAACCGGCGGCGGCGCCGCCTCCGCCATGACCCCGGCCAGCTCCGACCCCGAGGGCGCGGCTGGCGAGGTGCGGGTGCACCGTGCCGCGCAGGCGCGGGCGCACGTCCGCGCCCGCGGCAGCGACGTACAGGCCGGCGACCTGGCCCTGGCGGCCGGCACCGTCCTGGGACCGCCGCAGATCGCGCTGCTGGCCGCCATCGGACGGGGCACCGTCCGGGTCCGGCCGCGCCCGCGCGTGGTCGTGCTGTCCACCGGCAGCGAGCTGGTCCAGCCCGGCGAGGCCCTCACCGCCGGCACGATCTACGACTCCAACAGCTTCGCGCTGGCCGCGGCCGCGCGGGACGCCGGAGCCATCGCCTACCGGGTGGGCGCCGTGGCGGACGACGCCGACACGCTGCGCTCCGCCATCGAGGACCAGCTGATCCGCGCCGACCTGCTGGTCACCACCGGCGGGGTCAGCGTCGGCGCCTACGACGTGGTCAAGGAGGCGCTGACCGCCGTGGCCGCCGGCGAGGACGGCGTCGACGGCGGCGGCATCGACTTCCGCAGGCTCGCCATGCAGCCCGGCAAGCCGCAGGGCTTCGGCACCGTCGGCCCGGACCACACCCCGCTGCTGGCACTGCCCGGCAACCCGGTCTCCTCCTACGTCTCCTTCGAGCTGTTCGTGCGCCCCGCGATCCGGGCCCTCATGGGCCTGCCCGAGTCCGAGACCAGCCGGCCGAGCGTGCGGGCCGAGCTCCGGTGCGACAAGGCGCTCGGCTCCCCGGCCGGGCGCCGCCAGTTCCTGCGCGGCACGTACGACGCCGAGAGCGGGACGGTCAGCCCGGTCGGCGGATCGGGCTCCCACCTGATCGCCGCACTGGCCCACGCCGACTCGCTGATCGTCGTACCGGAGGACGTCACCTCGGTGGAGCCCGGGGCAGAGCTGGAAGTGGTCCTGCTCGGCTGAAGTCCGCCCGGTGCGGGTAGCGTGTTGCATCACACAGGCCTCCCGGGGGCCCGGACGGAAGCGGCGCGCAGAGCTATGAGTACGCAGAGCAGGCTGACCCACATCGACGAGGCCGGCGCGGCCCGGATGGTCGACGTCTCGGAGAAGGACGTCACCACCCGGACGGCCCGGGCGAGCGGGCGGGTGCTCGTCTCGCCCCGGGTGGTCGAGCTGCTGCGCGGCGAGGGCGTCCCCAAGGGCGACGCCCTCGCCACCGCGCGGATCGCCGGGATCATGGGCGCGAAGAAGACCCCCGACCTGATCCCGCTCTGCCACCCGCTGGCGGTCTCCGGGGTGAAGGTCGAGCTCTCGGTCCGGGACGACGCCGTCGAGATCCTGGCAACCGTGAGGACAACCGACCGCACGGGCGTCGAGATGGAGGCGCTGACCGCCGTGGCGGTCGCCGGGCTGACCGTCATCGACATGGTCAAGGCCGTCGACAAGGGCGCCGTCATCACGGACGTCCGGGTGGAGGAGAAGACGGGCGGCAAGTCCGGCGACTGGACACGCTCGTGAACGCCCCGCGCGGCGGCGAGGTCCACAGCCACAGCCACCTGCACGCGGTGCCCGCGCCGGAACCCTCGGCCGAGCCCGGGGCGCTCCCGGCGCCACTGCGCGCCCTGGTGGTCACCGCCTCCAACCGGGCCTCGCAGGGCGTCTACGCCGACCGGGGCGGACCCCTGTTGGCCGAGGCGCTCGGGGAGCTCGGCTTCGCGGTCGACGGCCCCCGGGTCGTCCCGGACGGCGACCCCGTCGGCCAGGCGCTGCGCGAGGGCGTGGCCGCCGGGTACGACGTCATCCTCACCACCGGCGGCACCGGCATCTCGCCGACCGACCGCACCCCGGACGCCACCGCGCGCGTACTGGACTACGAGATCCCGGGCATCCCGCAGGCCATCCGCGCCGAAGGCCTGGCGAAGGTGCCCACCGCGGCCCTGTCCCGGGGCATCGCGGGCGTGGCCGGACACACCCTGATCGTCAACCTCCCGGGCTCCACGGGCGGGGTGAAGGACGGTCTCGCGGTCCTCTCCCGCCTGCTGCTGCACGCCGTGGACCAGATCCGCGGCGGCGACCACCCCGGACCGGCGGGACCCTCCGGGAGCACGAGCTGAACGGCGCCACCTGGCCGGTGGTCCTCGCGGACGGCGACGTCACGCTCCGGCCGATACGGCTGCGCGACCAGAAGGCCTGGCGCGAGGTCAACCGCCGCAACCGGGACTGGCTCCGCCCGTGGGAGGCGACGATCCCGCCGCCCGCGCCGTGGGGGCCGGTGGTCCAGCGTCCGACGTACCGCCAGATGGTGCGCCACCTGCGCGCGGAGGCGAACGCCGGCCGGATGCTGCCCTTCGTCATCGAGTACCAGGGCCGGCTGGTCGGCCAGCTGACCGTCGCCGGGATCACCTGGGGATCGATGTGCGCGGGCCACGTCGGCTACTGGGTGGACCGCGAGGTGGCGGGCCGCGGGGTGATGCCCACGGCCGTCGCGCTCGCCGTGGACCACTGCTTCGGCCGGGTCGGGCTGCACCGGATCGAGGTGTGCATCCGCCCGGAGAACCTGCCGAGCCGCAGGGTCGTGGAGAAGCTCGGGCTGCGCGAGGAGGGGCTGCGCCCGCGCTACCTGCACATCGACGGGGCCTGGCGCGACCACCTCGTCTACGCGGTCACGGTGGAGGAGGTCCCGGACGGCCTGCTGCGCCGCTGGCACCGGGCCCGGCACTCGCAGAGCCCGTCGAGCCCGCACAGCCCGTGGAGTCCGCCGGGTCCGCCGAAATAGCTAACCGAATATCCGTTCGAATTAAAGGCCCGTGGAACCGATTCGCCCATAACCTGATCCGAAGAATCACAAAAAAAGTCCGTGATATCAGCGAGATCGTGCGACACACCGGCCCAATTGGCCGATCCCGTCGGCCGCACCCCTCTACGGTGTGAGGTGTGAGCAGCAGCGGCCTCATCTACGCAGTCATTGTCGGGGCCTGGGCCGCCTACTTGGTGCCCATGTGGCTCCGGAGGCAGGACGAGCTGAACGAAGCCCGTCCGACGGAACGCTTCTCCACTGCCATTCGGCTGCTTTCCGGCCGGGCGGGAATGGAGCGCCGTTACGCCAAGGGGCTGCGTGAGCGAGGTGACGAGGAGGCGGGCCCCCAGCCCCACGCGGACCCGGACGCCGCGACGGAAACGGTTGACTCCGTGGACGCCGACGCCCGGGCCTTCACCGTGCCCCCGACCAGGTCGGAGCCGAGACCGGCAGCGGCCCAGCGCGAGCAGCGCGCGGAGCGCGCCCGGCGCGAGCAGCGGCTCCAGGTCCTCGCCCGGCGCCGGCGCACCACCGCGCTCCTCTTCCTGGTCTTCACCGTCGGCGCGATCGTCGCGGCCGTCGGGGGCCTGCGGCTGCTGTGGGCCCCGGCGGTGCCGGCCCTCCTGCTGAGCGCGTACATCGTGCACCTGCGGGTCCAGGAGCGACGGCGCTACGAGTTCACCATGGACCGGCGGCGCGCCGAGGCGGCCGCGCGGCACCTGCGCGAGAACCGCCCCCGCCGCCGCGAGCCGGAGGCGGCCGCGGGCGGCGAACCGGACCCCGCTCCACCCGTCTCCCCGCAGGAGGCCGGCCGCAGGGCGCTCGTCGAGCAGACCGACCACGCGGAGTGGGTGGACCAGCAGCGCGAGCGCGAGCGCGGCCCCGCCCGCGGTGACAGCTGGGAGCCGGTCCCGGTCCCGCTGCCGACGTACGTGACGGCCCCGGTCGCCCCCCGGGCCACCGGCCCCGCGGCCCCGGACGCGTGGAGCTCGACCCGCTCCAGCACCGCCGAACCGACGGAGCCGCGCCTGCGCGCCCAGCCCGCGGCCCCCGCCGCGGAGGCGGCCCCCCCGTCGCCCCCGCGCCCCCGCGGCCGGGACCGCGGCCGTACGCCGCTCTTCGACCAGTACGAGAGCGACGAGCGCCCGCGGGCCGCGAACGAGTGATCGGTGACCTGCGCGGACGCTCCCGAAAACCGGTTTTGGAGCACCCGCGCGGGGATGCTAATGTTTCACACGTCGCAAGGGCCTGTGGCGCAGTCTGGTAGCGCACCTCGTTCGCATCGAGGGGGTCTGGGGTTCAAATCCCCACAGGTCCACAACCGACAGTTCGCGAGTAGCTCTCGGGAACGTCATGAGATCCCGTCCGGTCGAAAGACCGGGCGGGATCTCGGCGTTTCGTGATGCACGGCACCCTGGAGCCCGGCCGGTCCAGAGTCTGCTCCAGACGCTCTCGCCCTCTACTGAGGGCCGCTACAAGAGCCAGCGCGGCAGCAGCCGGGGGAGCTCCCTGCCGATGGTCCGCTGGGTGAGGTACTCGGCAGCAGACTCCTGACACACATCGCTGAGGGCGGCTGCTCGGTCGGCCAGCGAGACGGCCGCCGACGGCCCCGAAGCTCCTTAGCTGCGGCCGCGCTCGGTACATCACTGCGTCCGGGCGGTCTTGTCAGCATCGGTAGCCGTTGGGGACCTGGAGGAGAGCAACGAAGATCCATACCATGACCGCGGCGCCGGCCATGCCGCCTAGGAGGGCCACCGTCAGGTTCCACCGTCCTACGTACCCGATGAGCACCCCCCACCACGCCGTCGCCATGATCGCGAGCAGGGCTCCGTAGAAGATCAACGCGAGCCCGTTGGCCGCGCCGTTCACCCCAACGTCGCACGCCCGCCAGGCGGCTGCCAGCAGTACCGACCCGAGCACACCGGTGGCCAGACCGGCCACGGGGGCGACCGCACAGCCCCACTGCCCCCGCGTCACTTCCGGCTCCTGACCTGCGGGACGTTCTGGCCATTGCGCTGTGCTTGCTCCATCTGGTCCATCGCCTCGTTGATTCCTTGCCGGAGCTGTTCCTCGGCCAGGTTGTCGCCGTACTTGTCGTAGAGGTCGATCCCGATGCGCATCGTGATCTGATCGCCTTGGTCGTCGTCCCCGGTGAGCAGCGTTTCTCCAAGGGAGGCGCCCTTGATCAAGGTGTCCGCGTCGAAGCCGGCTGCCCGGCCGACATATCCGTAGTGGACGTTGGAATAGAGGTCGTAGAAGACTTCGCGGTTCGTTCCGGGCTGCTTGAAGTAGTAGTCGTCACGAGTTTGGAGGTCGTACCGCTCCTGGAGCTGCGGCTTGTGGTCCCAGTCCTGGCCCGGGGCCACCTTCACGCCCCACATCGCCAGCGCCGCGCTGACGTCGGAACCGTAGTTGCGCCCGGATTCGTACCACTCGGGTTCGTCCAGCAGGGACCGTATCTGCCCGACCGTGTCCGACTTCGCGTTCCGCTTCATCTCCTCGAAGATCCACTTCTCGGCGTCGGTGAACTTCTGCTCGCTCCGCGCCGACCCCGTCGGCGGGATGACGGGGTCGGCCGAGGCGTTGAACCCCCCGATGGTGCCGTCGAGGACGCTCCCGTCCACGACCACGGCTTCGAGCGCCTGCTTGACAGCCTTGTCGAACTCGTCCACGGCCCGCACTGCCGCGGCGATGTGAGCGGTCCAGGACTCCTCCACGCTCTTCAGGTCCGGGTCGCGCCGCAGAGTCCGCGCCTGCGCCGGGTCCTGGACCCGCGTGAAGTCGAAGGTCGCACGTCCCGCTGCCGAGACCGCCATGCCCGCGGCCACCGCGTCGTCCCGCGCCGATTCGACCTTCTTTTTCAGGTCTGTGAAACCGGTGTGCGCGTCCGTCAGAAGCTTGGCAACCGCCTTCGCCTCGGTCTGCGCGGACTTGTACTCGCGCCGGGTCGTCGCGAACTTCGTGTGCGCCGCTTCCACGCTGAACCCGAGCCAGTTCTGGCCCAGGGTGATCTTCTGGACCGTCTCCCCGTAACGCTCTTCTACCTTCGACAGATCAGCGGCCATGGATTGCCACTTCTCGGCAGCCGTCGTCAGGACGCCGAGATCGGTCGTCATGACTTCCTGGTATGTCAGCACGCGTCCGATCCCCCTACAGTCCGTCGAGCTTGGATTTCGGGCCCAGTGCGCGGAGTTGGTCACCGGTGTGCACATCGTTCTGCACGAACAGGCCCGAGGCTCCGCGCAGGGACGTTTTTTCGGTGCTCAGGCGCCCCATGAGCAAGTTCACCTGCTGGTCCCAGGTCTCCGTCACCTTCTTCAGGCCGGAGGCCGTCTCCCAGCCATCAAGGGTCCTTGCCGCCGCGCTCGTGTTCTCCTTCGCGCGGTCCGCGGCCTTCTTGGTGTTGGGCTCCAGCTCGGACTCGATGGCGTTCGCCGCCGCCTTTTTCTCCGCCGGCGTCGAGCCGAACACGCTCCCGCCTCCCGGAGCCAAGGGACCAACCTGTACACCATCCACGCCGTTCAGCCTGGCTCCCGTGCTGTTCGCGTCTCCTGGCATGCCCATCCTCCCCTGTTCCCCGCGTTTGGATCATAGGAGGCCCCAGCCCCGCAGTCAGAGGTACGGTCAAGGGTGTCCGCACAGCAGCCGTCGGGCGCCCAGCGCCCTCGGCGTTGGTCTTGTGGTAGTCCCGGGCGCCGACACGCAGGCTCTCGGCGGATGGGGGCCAGTCAGCCCGCGACGGTACCGACTTGCTCCTCCCCTTGCTTGTGCGCCGCCTCGCCCGCAGCCTTGTTGAGGACCGTCGGCTCCATCTTGAGCGGTTTTGCGAGCCGGCGGAATCGGCGCCAGCGGATCACGGTAACTGTGCACCGGGGCCTTGGTGATCCCGCGCGCCCAATCGGATGCGCGAGAATGGGATCATCGGGCGCCGGCGGCGTGCGCCGGTCTCGCCGGGCGCCCGGGGTGGGGGGTCAGGGGGTCAGGGGCTTGGTCATGCAGCGGCTGGAGTCGTGGAAGCGGTAGTGGCCGAACTTGGCCGACGGGGTGTAGCCCTCCGAGAGGTAGAGGGCTATCGCCTCCGGCTGCTGGTCGCCCGTCTCCAGGGCCATCCGGACGCGGCCCGCCGCGCGGGCGTCGGCCTCCAGGGCCGCCAGGATGCGGCGGGCCAGGCCCAGGCCGCGGGAGGCGGGGACGACGTACATGCGCTTGAGCTCGGCGTCGCCGTCCTCGTAGCCGTCCTCGTTCTTGTCCTGGCTGCGCCAGCCGCCGCTCGCCACCGGGGTGCCCGAGGCGTCGTAGGCGATGAGGTAGAGGCCCCGGGGCGGGGCGAACATCGCCGGATCGAGGTACGTGACGTCGCCCTCACCCTCGTACCGCTCCTGGTATTCGAGCTGGACGCGGTCGTTGAGTTCGACCGCGTCAGGGTGGTCGTAGGGCACGGCGCGGAGCTGGATCATCCCGTGAGACATTCGAATATCGTACGGAACCCTTTCGCTAGGGTGCAGGGATGCTCACTGTGACCTCCGTGAATGTGAATGGGATCCGCGCCGCCGCGAAGAAGGGCTTCGTGGAGTGGCTCGCCGGTTCCGACGCCGACGTCGTGTGCCTCCAGGAGGTGCGGGCCGAGGAGGGGCAGATCCCGGTCGAGGCCGGGAGGCCCGAGGGCTGGCACACCGTCCTGGCCCCCGCCGCGGCCAAGGGGCGTGCCGGGGTCGCGATATACAGCCGCCGCGAGCCGGAGCGGGTCCGGGTCGGATTCGGCAGCGCGGAGTTCGACACCGCCGGGCGGTACGTCGAGGCGGACTTCCCGGGCGTGACCGTCGCCAGCCTCTACCTGCCCTCCGGCGAGGCCGGGACGGGGAAGCAGGACGAGAAGTACCGCTTCATGGACGAGTTCCTCACCTATCTCCGGGAACTGCGGGTGCGGGCCGCCGCCGACGGGCGCGAGGTCGTGGTCTGCGGGGACTGGAACATCTGCCACCGCGAGGCCGACCTCAAGAACTGGAAGACCAACCGCAGGAACGCGGGCTTCCTGCCCGAGGAGCGGGAGTGGCTCGGGAAGGTCTACGCGGACGCCGGCTACGTGGACGTCGTCCGGGAGCTGCATCCGGACACCGAGGGGCCGTACTCCTGGTGGTCCTACCGCGGCCGGGCCTTCGACAACGACGCCGGCTGGCGCATCGACCTCCAGGTGGCGACGGCGGGGCTGGCCGCGAGGGCCGTGAAGGCCTTCGTCGAGCGCGCCGAGACGCATCCCCAGCGGTGGTCCGACCACGCTCCCGTGACCGTGGTCTACGAGCTCGGGGTCTGATCGGGATCGGGGTCGGGGGTCCGGTCCGGATGGGGCGCCGGCGCCGTCGTCGACGCCAGGAGGCGGTCCATGGCCATCGTCAGCTCCGCCTCCACGACGCTCTTGGCCAGCGGGCGCAGCCGCGGCAGGGCGTCCTGTGCGACGTGGGCCGAGATCAGCTCGGTGAACAGCGCGGCCAGCGCGTCCGCGTGCTCGCGGACGCGGCGGCCCGTCTCCAGGACGGCCGAGAGCGGGACGCCCTCGCGGACCAGTGCCGAGGAGACGTCGAGGAGCCGGCGGCTGACGTGCACGATCTCCTCGCCGTCGGTGGCGAGGTAGCCGAGGTCGAGCGAGGCCGCCAGGTTCTCGGGGGTGACCTCGCCCTCGAAGTAGTCGGCGAGGGCCTCGGGTGTCAGGCGCACGGGGGTCTCCTCGGACCAGCCGATCCCGAGCAGTTCGCCGAGCTGGCCGACGTCGCGGCCGCTCTCGAAGGCGGCCGTCAGCTCGGCGATGCCGCCGAGGGTGTGGCCGCGCTCCAGCAGGGCGGCGATGGTGCGCAGCCGGGCCAGGTGGTCCTCGTCGTACCAGGCGATGCGGCCCACGCGGCGCGGGGGCGGAAGCAGTCTGCGCTCACGGTAGAAGCGCAGGGTGCGGACCGGTATCCCGGCCGCGTCGGCCAGCTCCTCCGTCCGGTACTCGCGCACAGTCTTCGCTTCCGTCTCGTCCGTCTCGTCCTTCGCCACGGGCGCAGCCTATGGCGTACCCGCGGTAACTTTCCGGGCGCGACCCCTACCCATGAGTACGGCCCTGCTCTACTCTCCCGATTGTGCCAGTGATTGCTGGCAGTGTTGCGATGGTCGGGCAAGGCACTGCGGATGAAGCGGAGGCAGCGGGCATGGGCGAGCGCGAGCACGGGCGGCGCGAACACGTACGGGTGGCGGTGATCGGTTCCGGATTCGGCGGCCTCGGCGCCGCCGTCCGGCTGCGGCGCGAGGGGATCACCGACTTCGTCGTCCTGGAGCGGGCCGCCTCGGTCGGCGGGACCTGGCGGGACAACAGCTATCCGGGATGCGCGTGCGACGTCCCCTCGCACCTGTACTCCTTCTCCTTCGCGCCCAACCCGGACTGGCCCCGCACCTTCTCCGGGCAGCCCGCGATCAGGGAGTACCTGGAGCACGTCGCCGACACCTTCGGACTGCGCGGGCACATCCGGCTCGACTCCGAGGTGCGGATGATGCGCTGGGACGCCGACGCGCTGCACTGGGAGATCGAGACCGCCGCCGGAGAGCTGACCGCCGACGTGGTGGTCTCGGCGACCGGGCCGCTGTCCGACCCGAAGATGCCGCAGGTGCCGGGGCTCGCGGATTTCCCCGGCAAGGTCTTCCACTCCGCGCGCTGGGACCACGACTACGACCTCTCCGGCAAGCGCGTCGCCATGATCGGCACCGGCGCCTCCGCGATCCAGATCGTGCCGGCCATCGCCCCCGACGTGCAGCGGCTGACCCTCTTCCAGCGGACCCCGCCCTGGGTCATGCCCCGTACCGACCGGGCGATCTCCGCCGTGGAGCGCTGGCTCCACCGGCAGCTGCCCTTCACCCGGGCGGCGCGGCGCGGACTGCTGTGGGGAATCCGGGAGCTCCAGGTCGGCGCCTTCACCAAGCGGCCCCACCAGCTCGGACTCGTCGAGGCACTGGCCAAGGCCAACATGGCGCGCTCGATCAAGGACCCGGGGCTGCGGGCCAAGCTGACGCCCTCGTACCGGATCGGCTGCAAGCGCATCCTGCTCTCCAGCGCGTACTACCCGGCGCTGGCACGGCCCAATGTCGACCTGGTCGCCTCCGGGCTCAAGGAGGTCCGGGGCTCGGTCCTCGTCGCCGCCGACGGCACGGAGACGGAGGTCGACGCGATCGTCTTCGGCACCGGATTCCACGTCACGGACATGCCGATCGCCGACCGGGTGGTCGGCGCGGAGGGCAAGACGCTCGCGGAGGAGTGGAAGGACGGGATGCAGTCGCTGCGCGGCGCGACCGCCGCGGGCTTCCCGAACTGGATGACGATCATCGGACCCAACACCGGCCTCGGCAACAGCTCGATGATCCTGATGATCGAGTCGCAGCTGACCTACATGGCGGACTACCTGCGCCAGCTGGCCCTCCTCGACGGAAGCGGCCCGGGCGGGAAGGCCGCGCTGGGGGCCCGGCGCTCCGCCGTGAACAGGTGGAACCGGCACGTGCAGGCCCGGATGGAGCGGACGGTGTGGAACACCGGCGGCTGCACCAGCTGGTACCTGGACGCGCAGGGGCGCAACACCACCGTCTGGCCCGGCACGACCGGGGAGTTCCGCAAGGAGACCCGGACCGTGGACCTCGCCGAGTACGAGGTGATCCGCGTGCGGGAGCCGCTGCCGGCGCCGGCGGCCGTCGCCGTCGGCGTCCCGGTGCGGGCTTCCGCCGAGGAGGGGGCCGCGTGAGCCGCCTGACGCACGTCACGACCGGGCGCTTCGCGCCGCCCGTCGCGCGGCGCGAGCTCGCCGCCACCTCCGCCGACGGGGCCCGGCTCCACGTCGAGGTGCACGGCGAGGACGGAGCGCCGGCCGTGGTGCTGGCGCACGGCTGGACCTGCTCCACCGCCTTCTGGGCCGCGCAGATACGCGAGCTGGCGGCGGACCACCGGGTCATCGCCTACGACCAGCGGGGGCACGGGCGCAGCCCCGCCTCCCGCGCCTGCAGCACCACCGCCCTCGCCGACGACCTGGTGGCCGTGCTGGAGGCGGCGCTGGCCCCCGGCGAGCGGGCGGTCGTCGCCGGGCACTCCATGGGCGGGATGACCATCATGGCGGCCGCCGCCCGGCCGGAGTTCGCCGGGCACGCAGCGGCCGTCCTGCTGTGCAGCACCGGCAGCGGGCGGCTCGTCGAGGAGGCGCGGGTGCTGCCGTTCGGCGCCGGGCGCGCGCGGACCCGTATCACCGGCGCGGTGCTCGGCTCCCGCGCTCCCCTCGGGCCGGTCACGCCCGTCGCCCGCGCGATCCTCAAGTACGCCACCATGGGCCCCGGTTCCGCGCCCGACAGGGTCGAGGCGTGCGCCCGCATCGTGCACGCCTGTCCCACCGGGGCGCGTCACGCCTGGTCCCAGGTGCTGGCCGGGCTCGACCTCGACGCCGACGTGGCCCGCCTGACCGTGCCGACCGCGGTCATCGGCGGCACGGCCGACCGGCTCACCCCGGTGGAGCACGCCCGCCGGCTCGCCGCCGCCCTGCCGAACTGCGTCGGGCTCACCGAGCTCACCGGCATGGGGCACATGACCCCGATCGAGGCCCCCGAGGCCGTCACCGGCGCGCTGCGCGAACTGGCGGCCCGCCACCTCCCCGCCCCGCAGAAGGAGAAGACCCCGTGAGCCGCAGGAGTCTGGAAGGCCAGGTCGCCGTCGTCACCGGCGCCGCCCGCGGAGTGGGCGAGCTGCTCGCCCGCAAGCTCTCGGCGCGCGGCGCGAAGGTCGCGCTCGTCGGCCTGGAGCCGGAGGCCCTCAAGGAGGTCTCCGAGCGGCTGCACACCGAGAGCGCCCACTGGTACGCGGACGTCACCGACCACGAGGCGATGGCCCGGGTCGCGCAGGAGGTGAAGGAGCGCTTCGGCAAGGTCGACATCGTCGTCGCCAACGCCGGCGTGGCCTCCGGCGGCCCGTTCGTCGACTCCGACCCCGACGCCTGGCGCCGGGTGATCGAGGTCAACCTCATCGGCGGGGCCGTCACCGGCCGGGCCTTCCTCCCCGTCCTGATGGAGAGCCGGGGCTACTTCCTGCAGATCGCCTCGCTCGCCGCGATCACCCCGGCGCCGATGATGACGGCCTACTGCGCCTCCAAGTCGGGCGTCGAGGCCTTCGCCCACTGCCTGCGCGCCGAGGTCGGCTACAAGGGCGTCAGGGTGGGCGTCGGCTACCTGTCCTGGACCGACACCGACATGGTGCGCGGCGCCGACCGGGACGACGTGATGCGGGAGCTGCGCCAGCGGCTGCCGTGGCCCTCGAACCGCACGTACCCGCTGGGTCCGGCCGTCGACCGGATCGTGGCGGGCATCGAGCGCCGCTCGGCGCACGTGTACGCCCAGTGGTGGCTGCGCGGGATGCAGGGGATTCGCGGGTACCTGCCAGGGATCATCGGCGCCGTCGGGCAGCGGGAGATGAAGCGCTTCGAGCCCCGTCTGGCCTCCGTGTCCAAGGGGCTCGTGGGCGCGGGCGGGGCCGCGGACGAGCAGGAACGGGCCGCGCGCTCCTGAGGGTCAACTGTCGGATATGCGAGGTTCGCCCGGTCGTGCCAGGCTGGTCGCACCCGAGCCACCCGACACCCTCCAGGAGGCACACCATGGGCCTGAGAGACCAGTTCCACGAGAAGGCGAGGCAGCTGGCCGAGCGGGCCGGAGCCGAAGCCCGCGAGGCGCGCGACGACTCCCCGGAGGGTTCCGCGCGCCGTGCGCCGGACGCCCCGGGCACGCCGGACGCCCCGAACGCCCGGGCCACGCCCGGCAGGCCGGAGCGCGCCGCGCGGCGGCGGCCCGCCCAGGTCTTCGACGACCCGATCGACGCGTAGGGGCACGCACCAGGAGCGGAAGGGGCGCGGCCGGCGGGCCGCGCCCCTTCCGCCGGGCGGGGCGCGCCCCTGCCCCCGCGCCCGGCGGAGCGGTCCGCTACGGCCTCGGCGGCAGCTTCGGCCGCCGCAGGTCCGGTACGCCGGTGTAGCCGGGCGGCACCGCCGCCGGGTCCTGTTCCAGCAGCTCCAGCGCCAGGTGCACGGCGTCGTCGAGCTGGGCGTGCCGCCCCTCCGCCCAGTCGAGCGGGGTCCGCAGGATCGCCAGGTCCGGCTCCACGCCGTGGTTCTCGACCGACCACCCGTACTCCGGGAACCACGCCGCGTTCATCGGCACCGTGATGACCGTGCCGTCGCCGAGGGTGTGCCGGCCGGTCATCCCGACGACCCCGCCCCAGGTGCGCTGCCCGACCACGGGGCCCAGCCCCAGCAGCTTGATGGCCGCGGTGATCATGTCCCCGTCGGAGGCGGTCGCCTCGTCGGCCAGGGCCACGATCGGGCCGCGGGGGGCGTTGGAGGCGTAGCTGACCGGCTGGGCGTTGCGCGTCAGGTCCCAGCCGAGGATCGAGCGGGTCAGCTTCTCCACCACCAGCTCGCTGATGTGGCCGCCGGCGTTGCCGCGCACGTCCACGATCAGCGCCGGACGGGACACCTCCACCCGCAGGTCGCGGTTGAACTGCGCCCAACCCGAGCCGCCCATGTCCGGGATGTGGAGGTAGCCGCACCGGCCGCCGCTGATCTCCCGGACCACTGCGCGCCGTTTGGACACCCAGTCCTGGTAGCGCAGCGGCCGCTCGTCGACGAGGGGGACGATCGCGACCCGGCGGGCCCGGCCCCCGCCCTCCGCGGGTCGGAAGGTCAGCTCCACGGTGGTGCCCCCGGCCGCGCTGAGCAGCGGGTACGGGCCGGTCACCGGGTCCACGGGGCGGCCGTCCACATGGGTGAGGACCGCGCCCTCCCGGATGCCGGTGCCCGCCAGCGGGGAGCGGGCCTTGGAGTCGGAGGACTCGCCGGGCAGGATGCGGGCGACCACCCAGGCGCCGTCCCGGCAGACCAGGTTGGCGCCGAGCAGCCCGATCGCCCGCTGGTAGTGCGGGGGGCCCTCGTTGCGGCGTGCGGGGGAGACGTAGGCGTGCGAGGTGCCCAGCTCGCCGAGGACCTCGCGCAACAGGTCGGCGAACTCGTCGGGGGAGGCGACGCGTTCGACCAGGGAGCGGTACTGGCGCAGCACCCCGTCCCAGTCGATGCCGCACATGTCCGGCTCCCAGAAGTAGGCGCGGATGATCCGCCCGGCCTCCTCGAAGGCCTGGCGCCACTCCGCCGCCGGGTCGACCTCGTGCAGGATGCGCCGCAGGTCCAGGTAGACGGTCGAGTCGCTGTCGCCCGACTCGGTCGACGGAACCGCCCGCAGGTCGCCGTCGTCGTTGACCACCAGCCGCGTGCCGTCCCCGCTGACCGCGAACCAGTCCAGTCCGGAGGCCAGTTCGGTCTTGCGGGCCTTGGTCATGTCGAAGTGCTCCAGCGTCGGCTTGCCGCTGGTGTCCGCCGGATTGGCGAAGGTCTCGCCGAGCGCGCCGGAGATGGGCCAGCGCAGCCAGACCAGCCCGCCGCCGCTCACCGGGTGGAGGGCCGAGTACTTGGACGCCGACACCGGGAAGGGGGTCACCCGGCTCTCCAGCCCCTCCACCTCGACGGTCACCGCACCGTCGCCCGCCTCGGAGTCCCCCTCGACCGGGTCGAGGCCGCCGGCCGCCGGCCGGCCGTCGGGCGAGAAGGCGAACGGCGAGGGCGTCGCGGAGGACAGCGGCACCAGGTAGGGGCGGCAGCCCAGCGGGAAGGACAGGTCCCCGGTGTGCACGTCGTAGACCGGGTCGAAGCCGCGCCACGACAGGAAGGCGAGGTAGCGGCCGTCCCGGGTGAAGACCGGGCTCTCGTCCTCGAAGCGGCCGTTGGTGACGTCGATGACCGTGTGGGCGCCGGGGCCGGCGATCCGGGCCATCTTGATCTGCCGCAGCGAACGGCCGATGCCCGGGTGCGACCAGGTCAGCCAGCAGCCGTCGGGGGAGAAGGACAGGTCGGTCACGGGCCCGTTGACGGACCGGATGAGTTCGGTGACCTCGCCGTCCGACTCCTCCGCCGCGTCGATCAGGAGCAGGCGCCCGTCGTTGGAGGCGATCGCGAGGCGCTCCCCGTCCGGATCGGACAGCAGCTCCAGTACGCGTCCCAGCCGGCCCGAGGCCAGCCGGCGCGGCTCCCGCTCACCGGAGGCGCGGGGCAGGTAGGCGATCTCGACCGCGTCCTCGCCCTCGGCGTCGGTGACGTACGCGACCTGCCCGCCGCCGCCGAGCATCTCCGGCAGCCGCACCCGCACGCCCGGGGTGTCGGCGATGGTCCGGGCCGGCCCGTCGCGGTGGGTCAGCCAGTACAGGCTGCCGCGCACCACGACCGCGCTGGCCCGTCCGGTGGTGTCCACGGAGAGCGAGTCGACGTGGCTGGCGGCCGGCACCTGGTAGCTCCGCCGCCCCGCGCGGGGTCCCCCCAGCCGGACCTCCAGCCGGCGGGGGACGGCGTCCTCGGCCAGCGAGTCCACCAGCCAGATGTCCCCGGCGCACTGGTAGACGACCCGGGAGCCGTCGCTGGAGGCGTGCCGGGCGTAGAACGCGTCGTGGTCGGTGTGGCGGCGCAGACCGGTGCCGTCGGGCAGGCAGGAGTAGAGGTTGCCGACGCCCTCGTGGTCGGAGAGGAAGGCGATCCGGCCGTCCACGAACATCGGGGAGTCGAGGTGGCCCTCGATGCCCTCCAGCAGCCGTTCGCCGTGCAGCCAGAGCCGGCCGGTGGCGCCGCCGCGGTAGCGCTTCCAGGCGGCCGGCTCGTGCGGGGGCTTGCCGGTGAGCAGCAGGGTGCGCCGCTCGCCCTCCGGGCCCTCGTGCATCTGGAGGTCGGAGACCGGCCCCCAGGGCAGCCGGCCGCCGGGGCTGCCGTCGGTGGGGACGCTGTAGGCCCAGGCGAAGTAGGAGAAGGGCTGGCCGTGCGAGGACACGGCCAGGATGTCGCTGCGGCCGTCCTCGTCGGGCGGGGTCCAGCCGCACACGCGGGTGTCGGTGGCGCCCCAGTGGCTGAGGCGGCGGGCCGGGCCGCCGTCCACGGGGGCGACGTGGATCTCGGGGTCGAGGCTGCGCCAGGTGGTGAAGGCGATCTGGCTGCCGTCGGGGGAGAAGCGGGGGTGGCTGACCCGGGTCCGGTCGACCGTCACCCGCCAGGCCCGTCCGGGCACCTGTCCGCCGGGTACGAGGGGGGCGACCCAGAGGTCGTCCTCGGTGGCGAAGCACAGCAGGTCTTCGTGCAGGTGCGGGAAGCGGAGGTACGCGACGTCGTGACTCACCCCCCAATGCTTTCCGCGGCAGGGGGGCCCGGCAACTCGTACAGGTGATCCACGCCACACCCCGAAGCGAAACGGTACGGTTTCGTTTCGCTAGGGGCGGGGGTATGGTCGTAAGCGTACGGAACGGTTTCGTTCGGACGGAGGGTGTGGAGATGACCGAGACGATGACGGCTCGGCGCAGCCGGATCACCCCCGAACGGGAGGCCGAACTCCACGAGGCGGTCCTCGACCTCCTGCGTGACGTCGGCTACGAGGCGCTGACCATGGACGCGGTCGCCGCCCGCACCAAGTCCAGCAAGGCCACCCTCTACCGCCAGTGGGGGAGCAAGCCCGAGCTGGTCGCCAGAGCCCTGCGATGCACGCAGCCCGTCTCGCTGCGGGAGATCGACACGGGCACCCTGCGCGGGGACTTCGCGCGCATGGTGGAGCACTCGGACGACGCGCAGATGGCCAAGGACACCGCCCTGATGCGGGGTCTGGCCCACGCGGTCCACGAGAGCCCGGAGCTCCACAAGGCGCTGCGGGACCTGCTGGTCGACCCGGAGATCAACGGCCTCCAGGCAATGCTCCAGCGCGCGGTGGACCGGGGCGAGATCCGCCCGGACTGTCCCGCACTGGATTTCGTACCGCACATGCTCATCGGGGCGTTCATCGCGCTCCCGCTGATCGAGGACCGCCCGGTGGACCGGGCCTTCCTCGGTGACTTCATCGACGCCGTGGTCTTCCCCGCCCTCGGCGTCTGATCCTTCCCCGTCCCCCGTACCGCATTCCGCTGCTCCTGACACGCCGCTCTCGTCGTCGGGCCGGCTCACCACGCCCTGATCCGCTCCGGATCCATCCCACGACCTGAACGGGAGAACCACCGACGTGGCCACCTTCCTCTACCGGCTCGGCCGGGGCGCCTTCCGGCGCCGCGGTCTCGTCGCCCTCGTCTGGGTGGCGCTGCTGTGCGTCGCCGGCTTCGGCGCCGCGACCGCCCCCGCACCCACCTCCGGCTCCTTCTCCATACCCGGCACGGAGGCCCAGAAGGCCTTCGACCTGCTGGACGAGCGCTTCCCGGGCATGGCCGCCGACGGCGCCACCGCCCGCATCGTGATCGAGGCGCCCGAGGGCGCCAAGGTCACCGACCCCGGCCCCAAGGCCGAGGTCGAGAAGATCGTCTCCGACCTGAAGTCCGGGCCCGGCGCGCACCAGATCTCCTCGGTCGCCGACCCGTACCAGTCCCAGGCCGTCAGCCAGGACGGCTCCACCGCCTACGTCAGCGTCAAGTACGACGTCAGCGGCATGGAGCTGAAGGACGAGACCCGCGACGCGCTCAAGGACTCCGGCAAGGAGGCCACGGACGCGGGGCTGAACGTGCAGATCGGCGGCGACGCCCTGGTCGCCGCACCCGAGACCGGCTCCGGCGAGGTCATCGGCATCGTGGTCGCCGCGATCGTCCTCGTCATCACCTTCGGCTCGCTGATCGCGGCCGGGCTGCCGCTGCTGACCGCGCTGATCGGCGTGGGCATCGGCGTCTCCTCCATCACCGCGCTCGCGGGCGTGCTGGACCTCGGCTCGACCACCTCGATCCTCGCGATGATGATCGGCCTCGCGGTCGGCATCGACTACGCGCTCTTCATCGTCTCGCGCTACCGCGCGGAGCTCGCCGAGGGACGCTCCCGCGAGGAGGCCGCGGGCCGGGCCACCGGAACCGCCGGCTCCGCCGTCGTCTTCGCCGGACTGACCGTGGTCATCGCCCTGGTGGGCCTGGCCGTCGTCAACATCCCGATGCTCACCAAGATGGGCGTCGCCGCCGCCGGAACGGTGGTCATCGCGGTCCTCGTCGCCCTCACCCTGGTCCCCGCGATCCTCGGCTTCGCCGGCGCGAAGGTCCTCCCGGCGGGCAGGAAGAGCCGGCTCTTCGGCAAGGGACAGGCCAAGGGCGGCCCGGACGCCGACCCCAAGCCCAACGGCGGCACCCGCTGGGCCCGCTTCGTCCTGCGCCGCCCGGTCATGGTGCTGCTGGCGGGCGTGATCGGCCTCGGGATCATCGCGATCCCGGCGAGCAAGCTGGAGATGGGCCTGCCGGACGACGGCGCCCAGCCGGTCTCCACCTCGCAGCGCCAGGCGTACGACATGCTGTCCGACGGCTTCGGCCCCGGCTTCAACGGCCCGCTGATGGTGGTCGTCGACGGCGACAAGGCGCTCGCCGACAAGACCGCCGACCGGATCAAGGGGCTGGAGGGCGTGGCCGCGGTCACCCCGCCGGCCCTCAACGAGGGCGGCGACGCGGGCGTCATCACCGTCGTCCCGAAGGACCGGCCCTCCTCCACGCAGACCGAGGACCTGGTCCACGAGATCCGCGCGGTCAGCGGGGACGAGGTCCTCGTCACCGGCCAGACCGCGATGAACATCGACTTCTCGCAGAAGATGAACGACGCGCTGCTGCCCTACCTGGCGCTCGTGGTCGGCCTCGCCTTCCTGCTCCTGATGCTGGTGTTCCGCTCGATCCTGGTCCCGCTCAAGGCGGCCCTCGGCTTCCTGCTGTCGGTGGTCGCGGCCCTCGGCGCGGTCGTCGCCGTCTTCCAGTGGGGCTGGCTGGGCTCGCTCTTCGGCGTCGAGCAGACCGGTCCGATCATGTCGATGATGCCGATCTTCATGGTGGGCGTGGTCTTCGGCCTGGCCATGGACTACGAGGTCTTCCTGGTCACCCGCATGCGGGAGGCGTACGTCCACGGCGAGCGCCCGGGCCAGGCCGTGGTGACCGGATTCCAGTACAGCGCCAGGGTGGTCGTGGCCGCCGCGGTCATCATGATCGCCGTGTTCTCCGGCTTCCTGGGGGCCAGCGACCAGATGGTCAAGATGATCGGCTTCGGTCTCGCCGTCGCCGTCCTCTTCGACGCGTTCGTGGTCCGCATGGCCATCGTCCCGGCGGTGCTCGCCCTGCTCGGGCACAAGGCCTGGTGGCTGCCCGCGTGGCTGGACCGGCTGCTGCCCGACGTGGACGTCGAGGGCGAGAGCCTGCGCCGCCACCTCGACGGAGCGGCCTCCCCGGAGGGCCCGGACAAGGACCGCCGCCTGGTCGAGGTCTGACCGAGCGGTCCCGCACGACGGCCCGGCCCCGTACCGCCTGATCACCAGGTGGTACGGGGCCGGGCCGGTTGCGCCTACCGGGTGGCGCAGGCGTACGTGCGGCGCAGGAAGCGGCGCAGCACGGCGATGTCGAACTGCACCACGGCGACGCCCTCGGGGGAGTGGAACTCGACGATCGCCTGGACGCGGCCGCAGGGCCAGACGCGTACGTCCCCGGTCCCCGTCGGCGTCAGCAGGCCCGCCTCCAGCAGGGCGCGGGGGAAGACCCACTCGTTGTCGGTGCCCTCGGGGGAGAGGTCCGCGGGGAAGACGACGCGCACGGCCAGCGGCTCGTCCGGACTGAAGCGCAGCAGGGCGGGGACGGTCCGGTAGAGCGGGTCGTCGGTGATCACGCGGGCCCTGGCGCGCAGCTCCACGGGGGCCGCGGGGGCCACGGTGGCGGTGGCCGCTCCGGCGGCGGGCGGATTCTCGGCGGTGGCAGACATCGACAAGACTCCTCGAAATCGGAACATATGAGTCCGTTTGTCCCCCCAGCCTCGCACATTCCCACGAAACCGCGCGGCTCTATTTGTGACCGCTGCGCTCTTGCCAACCATTTGCAAGTGGGCACTATTCTTGAACGGCTAAAGACTTTGTGAGAATCGGAGCCACTCCATGCACGTGCCCGACGGATTCATCAACGCACCCGTCTCGGTGGCCGCCGGAGTGGTGGCCGTCGCCGCGGTGGGCGTCAGCCTCCGCGGCGCCCGCCGCGAGCTGGCGGGCCCCTCCCAGGCCGAAGGCTCCGGGGGAGAGCGCACCGCACCGCTCGCCGGCCTCGTCGCCGCCTTCGTCTTCGCCGTCCAGATGCTCAACTTCCCGGTGGCCGCCGGCACCAGCGGCCACCTCCTCGGAGGAGCCCTCGCCGCGATACTCGTCGGCCCCTACACCGGCGTGCTGTGCATCTCCGTGGTGCTGCTCATGCAGGGCATCCTCTTCGCCGACGGCGGGCTGACCGCGCTGGGCGTGAACATCACCGTCATGGGCGTCGTCACCGTGGTCGTCGCGTACGCGATCTTCCGCGGGCTGCTCAAGGTGCTGCCGGCCGGCCGCCGGCCGGCGACCGCGGCCGCCTTCGTCGGCGCCCTGGTCTCGGTGCCCGCCGCCGCCGCGGCCTTCACCGTCCTCTACGCCGTCGGCGGCACCACCGACGTCCCCCTCGCCAAGGTGCTCACCGCGATGGTGGGCGTCCACGTCCTCATCGGCATCGGCGAGGGCCTCATCACCGCCGCCACCGTGGGCGCCGTGATCGCCGTGCGGCCCGACCTGGTGCACGGGGTCCGCGGCCTGGCCGCGCCGCTGAAGCTGCGGGTCGACGGGCAGCTCGTCGACGCCCCGGCCGCCGCCGCCCCGGCGCCGGCCGCGGCCCGCTCCACCAAGAAGTTCTGGGCCGCCGGCCTGGTCACCGCCCTGGTCCTCGCCGGGTTCGTCTCGTACTACGCCTCCGCCGACCCCGACGGCCTGGAGAAGGTCGCCGCCGACAAGGGCATCGACACCAAGGTCGAGGACCACGCGGCCGCCGGCTCCCCGCTCGCCGACTACGGCGTCAAGGACGTCGACGACCCGCGCCTGTCCGGCGGCCTCGCCGGGGTCATCGGCGTCGGGGCGACCGTCGCCGTGGGCACCGGGATCTTCTGGACCGTGCGCCGCCGCCGCGCCGGCGAGCTCACCGCCACCTCCACGGCCTCCCCCGCGGCGGGCTGACGTGGGAGCCGGCCACGCCCACACGCTCTACCGGCACGGGCACTCGCCGGTCCACGACCTGCCGCCGCACTGCAAGCTCGCCGCGACCTTCGCCTTCGTACTCGTGGTCGTGTCCACACCGCGCGAGGCGGTGTGGGCCTTCGGCCTGTACGCCGTCCTCATCGCGGGGGCCGCGGCCGCGGCCCGCATCCCGGCCGGCTTCCTGCTGCGCCGGCTGGTGATCGAGGTGCCGTTCGTCGCCTTCGCCGTCCTCATGCCCTTCGTGGCCGAGGGCGAGCGGGTGGACGTCCTCGGCACGTCGCTCAGCGTCTCCGGGCTCTGGGGCGCCTGGAACGTCCTGGCCAAGGGCACCCTCGGGGTCGCCGCCTCCGTCCTGCTCGCCTCCACCACCGAACTGCGGGCGCTGCTGCTCGGCCTCCAGCGGCTGAGGCTGCCCCCGCTGCTCGTCCAGATCGCCTCCTTCATGATCCGCTACGGCGACGTGGTCACCGACGAGCTGCGCCGGATGTCCATCGCCCGTCGCTCCCGGGGGTTCGAGGCCCGCGGCGTCCGCCACTGGGGGGTGCTCGCCAAGACCGCCGGGGCGCTGTTCATCCGCTCCTACGAGCGCGGCGAACGGGTCTACCTCGCCATGGTCAGCCGCGGCTACGCCGGTTCGATGCCGGTGATCGACGACGTCACGGCCACCCGTGCCCAGTGGGCGTACGCGGCCGTGCTCCCGGTGACGGCGCTCGCCGTCTGTCTGATGGGATGGACGCTGTGACCGCACCCTCTCTCGAAGTCTCCGGCCTCGCCTACGCCTACCCCGACGGCCACCAGGCCCTCTTCGGCGTGGACCTCACCGTCGGGCGCGGCGAGCGCGTCGCCCTGCTCGGGCCCAACGGCGCCGGCAAGACCACCCTCGTCCTGCACCTCAACGGCATCCTGGCCGGCGGCGTCGGCTCCGTGACCGTGGCCGGGCTGCCCGTGGAGAAGCGGAACCTCGCCGAGGTCCGGCGCCGGGTCGGGATCGTCTTCCAGGACCCCGACGACCAGCTCTTCATGCCCACCGTGCGCGAGGACGTGGCCTTCGGCCCGGCCGCCGCCGGCCTGCGGGGCCCGGAGCTGGAGGAGCGGGTGGCGCACGCCCTGGAGCAGGTCGGCATGGCCGGCTTCGCGGACCGCCCGCCGCACCACCTCTCCTTCGGACAGCGCCGCCGGGTCGCGGTCGCGACCGTACTGGCCATGCGGCCCGAGATCCTGGTCCTGGACGAGCCCTCCTCCAACCTCGACCCGGCCTCGCGGCGGGAGCTCGCGGACATCCTGCGGTCGCTGGACGTGACCGTGCTGATGGTGACCCACGACCTCCCGTACGCGCTGGAACTGTGCGCGCGGGCCGTGATCCTCAGCGACGGCGTCATCGCGGCGGACGGACGCACCCAGGACCTCCTGTGCGACGAGGAGCTGATGCGGGCGCACCGCCTGGAGCTGCCCTTCGGCTTCGACCCGCGCTCCGTGACCGTGGCCTGAGCGGGAGGACCGCGGCCCGGGCGGTACGACCGGGGCCCGAGCGGCATAAGGCGACGGCGCCGGGTGTTGGACCGCTCGTGAACAATCGGCTGGTGGACGTCCGGGGCGACGTGGCGGAGGGCTTCGAGGCCGTCCGAGAGGCATTCGTACGCAACTTCGAGGTGCTCGGGGACCGGGGCGCGGCCGTCGCCGTGTACCGGGACGGGCGCCGGGTCGTGGACCTGTGGGCCGGCCCGAGGGACGCGGACGCCCAGGGCCCCGCCGAACCGTGGAGCGCCGGCACCGCGCAGGTGGTCCGGTCGGCGACCAAGGGCGTCGCCGCCGTCGTGCCGCTGCTGCTGCACCAGCGCGGGCTGTTGGACCTGGGCGCGCCGGTGGGCTCCTACTGGCCCGAGTTCAAGGCGGCCGGCAAGGAGCGGGTCCTCGTACGGGACCTGCTCGCGCACCGGGCCGCCGTACCCGCCCTCGACCGCGGCCTGACCCCCGCCGAGGCCGTCGACGGGACCTCGGGGCCGCGCGCGGTCGCCGCCCAGCGGCCCTTCTGGGAGCCCGGCACGGACCACGGCTACCACGCGCAGACGTACAGCTGGCTGCTGTCGGAGCTGGTGCTGCGGGTGACCGGGACCCCGATCGGGCAGTGGCTGGCGGCGGAGGTCACGGGCCCGCTGGGGCTGGACTTCTGGATAGGCCTGCCGGAAGCGGAGGCGGCGGCCGGGCGGGTCGGCCGGGTCGCCGCGGTGGCCCCGCCGCAGCGGGCGGGCACGCTGCGCACCCGGCCGCGCAGGAACGTCTCCGAGGCCTACGCGGACCCGGCCTCCCTCACCCGCCGGGCCTTCGCCGCCATCGACCCGCTGCCGGACGAGAACGCCCCCGGTTACCGGGCCGCGCAACTCCCCGCCTCGGCGGGGATCGGCACGGCGCGGGCCCTGGCAGGCCTCTACGCCGCGCTGCTCGACGACACCGAGGACGGCGGCCGGCTGTTCACCCCGCAGACCACCGCCCTCGCCGGCACGGAGCTCTCCGCGGGCCCGGACCGGGTGCTGGTGGTCAACACCCGCTTCGGTCCCGGGTACATGCTCCACGGCCCGGCCTCGCCGCTGCTCTCCCCGGCCTCCTTCGGGCATCCCGGGCGCGGCGGCTCGCTGGCCTTCGCCGACCCGGAGGCCGGCATCGGCTTCGGCTACGTCACCAACGCCCTGGCCCCGTCGGTCACCGCCGACCCGAGGGCGCAGGCCCTGGTCCGGGCGCTCGGGGCCAGCCTCCAGGCCCGGGGGTCAGCCTCCGGCTAGGCCTGGGGGCCGGCCGCCAGGCCCGGGGTCAGCGTGCCGAGAGGACCGCGGCCACGATCGGGCCCGCCGCGTCGCCGCCGTGGCCGCCGCCCTCCACCATCGCCGCCGCGGCCACGTCGCCGCCGAAGCCGGTGAACCAGCTGTCCGGGCTGCCCGCGCCGTCGACCTCCGCGGAGCCGGTCTTCCCGCCCTTGTCGCCGCCGACCGACGCCATCGCCTCGGCGGCCGTACCGCCGGCCGCCGTCAGCCGCATCATCGACACCAGCTGCTGCTGCACCCCCGGCTTCATCCGGCGCTCCGCCGTCGCGATCGTCCGGCCGTCGAGGTCCGGGGAGACGAGCAGGGGCTGGCGGAAGACCCCGGTGCGCGCGGTGGCGGTGATGGACGCGACGTTGAGCGGGTTCATCGTGATCTGGCCCTGCCCGATGTACGCGGCGGCCTCCTCCGCGCCCGTCGCCGTCGGGACCCTGCCGTCGGTGGACTTGATGCCCGTCTTCCAGTCCAGCCCGATGCCGAAGACCTCCTTCGCCTCCTTCGAGAGCGCCGCGTCGTCGCGCACGCCGTCGATCGGCTTGATGAAGGCGGTGTTGCAGGACTTGGCGAAGCTCGTCGCGAAGGTCGCGCCCGGCAGCTCGAAGTTCTTCAGGTTGTGGAAGGTGCGGCCGCCCCAGACCGCTTCCTTCGTGCACTCCGCCGGCTTGTCCGCCGCGACCAGGCCGCGGTTCAGCAGCATCGCCGCCGTCACGATCTTCATCGTCGAGCCCGGCGCCCGGTTGCCCGTCATCGCCGCGTCGTAGCCGTCCGCGCGGTGGTTGGCGATGGCCAGGATGTGCCCGTTGCTCGGCTTGACCGCCACCACCGACGCCTGCGGGTACCGTGCGACCGCCTGTTCCGCCGCCGCCTGCACCGTCGCGTCCAGGTACGTCTTGAGGGTGCTCGGCCGTCCCTCCACCAGGGTCAGCAGCGTCCGCCTGGCGGAGCTCCCGCCGGCCGCCGGCTCGATCCACAGCTCCGCGCCGGGCGCGCCGCCCGTCTTGCTCCCGTACGTCGCGCGCAACTGGTCCAGGACCGGCCGCAGCGAGGGGTACTTCTCCGCGGTCAGCTCCTCGCCGTTGCGGTCCACGGCCTTGACCGGCGGGTTCGCGGGCTCGCCGGCGCGCAGGGTCTCGTTCTGCCCCAGCTGGGGGTGGATGATCGAGGGCTGCCAGTCGACCAGCGGCCTGCCGCTGGTCAGCCCGCGCACCACGGTCAGCTTGGAGTCGTACACCAGGGGCTTGGTGACGCCCTCGTAGGTGACCTCCGCGGCGACCTTGAAGGGCATGGTGGTGCCGGCCGGAGTGCCGGGGGTGATCACGGCCTTCGACACGTACGCCGTGTTCCGGAAGCCCCCCACCGCGCTCTCCGCGGCCGCCACGTTGTTCGTCAGCTCCGCGGCCGCCCGTCCGTCCCCGGCCGCCCAGGCGGCCAGGAACGCCTTGGCGGTCGCGGCCGCGTCCTTCTCGCCGACGGGGCCGCTGCCCTTCGCCGCCTGGACGGAGGTCCCGCCCGCCGTCCCCCCGCTGTCGCCCGCGTCCCCCACGAGCGCGTACACCCCGTACGCGGTCCCGCCCGCCATCGCCAGGAACACCCCGCCGACGATCGCGCCCTTCGCTGCCCCGTTCACTGCTGGTCCCTCCCCAGGAAACACAGTTCTCTGAACATGTTCAAAGAACTCCAGGTGCAGACCTTACGCGTTGTTCATGTGTTCATACGTTCTTGTTACCGGACCGGAACATCGTCAGACCCAGGTGTCCAGCCACATCCGGCCCCGCCAGGAGTCCATCGGGAGGGTCTGGCCGGTGTAGATGGGCCAGAAGTAGATGAAGTTCCACACGATCAGCAGGACCAGCACGCCCGCCCCGATCGCCCCCAGCGCCCGCCGGCGCTCCGAGGAGCCCGCCGGTCCCAGCAGGGCGCCGAGCATCATCGCCACCGCCAGGCAGAGGTAGGGGACGAAGACCACCGCGTAGAAGAAGAAGATCGTCCGCTCCTGGTAGTGGAACCAGGGCAGCAGCCCCGCGCCCAGCGCGCAGGCGATGGCGCCCGCCCGCCAGTCGCGGCGGAAGAACCAGCGCCACAGCACGTACAGCAGCGCGAAGCAGCCCGCCCACCACAGCAGCGGGGTGCCCAGCGCCAGCACCTCGCGGGCGCACTTGCCCGCCGCCGTCGCCGGACAGCCGTCGGCGCCGGGCTCGGGGGACTCGTAGAAGTACGAGACCGGCCGGCCCAGCACCAGCCAGCTCCACGGGTTGGACTCGTAGGTGTGCCCCGAGGTCAGGCCGACGTGGAACTTGTACACCTCGGTCTCGTAGTGCCACAGGCTGCGCAGCCACTCCGGCAGGAAGGAGAGCGAACTGCCCCGGTCGTACCGGGCGGCCCAGTCGCGCAGGTAGCCGCCCCTGCCGTCGTCCGGGCTGAAGATCCAGCCCGACCAGGAGGCCACGTACGTCGCCAACGCCACCGGCACCGTCGAGACGAAGGCCGGCAGCGCGTCCCGGCGCAGCATCGCCGCGTACGGCGAGCCCGCGCCCGCGGTGCGCCGCGCGGCCGCATCCCACAGCACCGTCAGCACGCCGAAGAACGCCAGCGCGATGAAGCCGTTCCACTTCGTGCCCGCGGCCAGCCCCAGGCAGACCCCCGCCAGAATCCGGTACGGGCGCCAGC
The DNA here is from genome assembly GCF_042716505.1 of Streptomyces sp. NPDC058674. Taxonomy (NCBI): domain Bacteria; kingdom Bacillati; phylum Actinomycetota; class Actinomycetes; order Kitasatosporales; family Streptomycetaceae; genus Streptomyces; species Streptomyces sp. NPDC058674. Next base: position 17,710 of record NZ_JBHXSC010000034.1, on the reverse strand, counting down.
CCAGCCGCAGCGTCTCGGCGATCCCAGCGTCGGGCCGGGTCCGGCCCTGCGCGTCCACCGGGAGCGCGTCGGCGAGCCGGGCCCGGGACCTGTCCCGGTCGATGAGCAGCGCCCCGAAGGCGGCCAGCACGAAGAACATCAGCACCAGGTCGAGCAGCGCGGTGCGGCTCATCACCAGGTGCAGCCCGTCCACCGCGAGCAGCGTGCCCGCCAGGCAGCCGAGGAAGGTTGAGCGCAGGAGGCGGCGGCCGATCCGGCACAGCATCAGCACCGAGAGGGTGCCGAGCACGGCGGTCATGAACCGCCACCCGAAGGGGGTGAGGCCGAACATCCACTCGCCGAGGCCGATGACCCACTTGCCGACCGGCGGATGGACGACGTAGCCCGGGTCGGCGGGGAGCGGCACCCCGTCCGGGTTGGCGAGGATCGACTTGTCGATGTCCTTGGGCCAGCTCGCCTCGTAACCCTGCCTGATCGTGGCCCAGGCGTCCTTGGCGTAGTACGTCTCGTCGAATATCACCGCCTTCGGGCTGCCCAGGTGCACGAACCGCAGCACCCCGGCGACCAGCGCCACCAGCAGCGGACCGGCCCACGCGAAGACGCGCTGCCAGCCGCCCCACACGGCCGGCGGCAGCCCGAAGACCGCCCACAGCTGCGCCGAGGGCCGGGCGTACGGGGGCACCAGGCGGGTGCGGACGTCCGGCCGCGGCGACGCCCCCGCGGGCGGCGCGTAGCCGAAGCCGCGCAGGCGGCGCAGCCACGTGGGGGGCTCTTCGGCCCGTCCCGCGGGCGGGGCGGGCGGGGCCCCCGCGGGGCTGGGCGGCGGCGTCGCGGTACTGGTCACCGGGTCATGGTAGGGAACCGATCTGTGGAGCCCCAGTCGCCGCGTGCGCACACGGGCGAGCCGGGCCCGCGAAAGGGCTGAGAAGATGGGCCGGTGACAGCTGACCAGCCCCGCGGTACCGAACCAGTCCACGCGCCCGCCGACCGGGCGGGTGTCCTCGTCCTCGCGGGGACCCCGATCGGCGACCTCTCGGACGCCCCGCCGCGGCTCGCCGCCGAGCTGGAGCGCGCCGACGTGATCGCCGCCGAGGACACCCGGCGGCTGCGCCGGCTGACCCAGGGGCTCGGGGTGCACACCACCGGGCGCGTCCTCTCGTACTTCGAGGGCAACGAATCGGCCCGCACGCCGGAGCTGGTCGAGGCGCTGGAGGCGGGCAAGCGGGTGCTGCTGGTGACCGACGCGGGCATGCCGTCCGTCTCGGACCCCGGCTACCGGCTCGTCGCCGCCGCGGTGGACAAGGACCTCAAGGTCACCGCCGTGCCCGGCCCGTCCGCGGTGCTCACCGCGCTCGCCCTGTCCGGGCTGCCCGTGGACCGCTTCTGCTTCGAGGGCTTCCTGCCGCGCAAGGCGGGCGAGCGCCTCGGCCGGCTGCGCGAGGTCGAGGGCGAGCGGCGCACGCTCGTCTACTTCGAGGCCCCGCACCGGCTCGACGACACCCTGGCCGCGATGGCCGAGGTCTTCGGCGCCGACCGGCGGGCGGCCGTCTGCCGCGAGCTGACCAAGACGTACGAGGAGGTCAGGCGCGGCGGGCTCGGCGAGCTCGCCGCCTGGGCCGCCGAGGGCGTGCGCGGGGAGATCACCGTCGTGGTCGAGGGCGCCCCGGCCGCCGTCCCCGGCGACGTGGACGCCGAGGAGCTGGTGCGCAGGGTGCGGGTCCGCGAGGAGGCGGGCGAGCGCCGGAAGGAGGCCATCGCGGCGGTCGCGGCGGAGGCCGGGCTACCCAAGCGCGAGGTCTTCGATGCCGTCGTCGCGGCAAAGAACGCGGCACAAAAGGTGCCGCAGGTCGGTAAAGGACTAGCCTGAAAGGCAAAGCCCGGACCGCGCACCGGGCGTTTTGGGCATGAGTCGCCCAAGGGCCGTCCAACAGTCGACAGGGCCTGATGCGCTCCCGCCCGAAGAGGCGTCCACTGGCCGTGGCACCAGTGGAACAAGAGGAGCTGGCATGAGTGAGATCGCAGACACCCCGGTCCCCGTCACCGCCGCCGGACCCGGCGCCCTTCCCGCCCCCGCCGCCGCCGCGCAGACCGTGCACGAGGCGTACTCCTTCGCCTGCATGAGGTGCGGCTACGGCTGGGAGCAGGCCTACGCGATAGAGCACCACGTCGACGGCACGGGGCAGCCGTTCATCCTGTACAAGGCCGACGGGGAGCGGGTGCCCTCCCCGCTGTCGAACCCGACCTGCATGAACTGCGGCGGGCACGTCGTGCGGATCATGCGGGCGGGCCAGGTCTCCTCCGTCCTCGGAATGCTCGACCAGCTCTACCACCACCGCGTCGCCCCCGGCATCGCCGGACCGGTCCCCGCGGGCCACAGCGCCCCCCGCGCCCCGGAGCGGCGCGGGGCGTCCCGGCTCCACGACGCCCCCGGGCCCGTCTTCGTCGACGCCGCCGAGCAGCGCCGGGGCCCGCTCGCCCGCCTCCTGGGACGCCTGCGCCGGTCATAGGATCGGCCGTATGAGTACCGCTTCGAAGGACGCCCCGCCGCCGCTGCCCGAACCGCTGCGCGTGGCGGTCGCCGACTCGCACACCCACCTCGACATGCAGTCCGGCACGGTCGAGGAGGGGCTCGCCAAGGCCGCCTCGGTGGGCGTGACCACGGTCGTCCAGGTGGGCTGCGACGTGAAGGGCTCCCGCTGGGCCGCCGAGACCGCCGCGGAGTACGCGAACGTCCACGCCGCGGTGGCCCTGCACCCGAACGAAGCCCCGCGGATCGTCCACGGCGACCCCGACGGCTGGTCCCGCCAGGGCGCGCGGAGCGGCGGCGGCGAGTCCGCGCTCGACGACGCGCTCGCCGAGATCGAGGCGCTCGCCGCCCTGGACCACGTCAAGGCGGTGGGCGAGACCGGGCTGGACTACTTCCGCACCGGCCCGGAGGGCATGGCCGCGCAGGAGCGCTCCTTCCGCGCCCACATCGAGATCGCCAAGCGGCAGGGCAAGGCGCTGGTCATCCACGACCGCGAGGCCCACGCCGACGTGCTGCGCGTGCTGCGCGAGGAGGGGGCGCCGGAGCGGACCGTCTTCCACTGCTACTCCGGGGACGCTGAGATGGCCCGCGCGTGCGCGGCCGCCGGGTACTACATGTCCTTCGCCGGGACCGTCACCTTCAAGAACGCGGCCCCGCTGCGCGAGGCGCTGGCCGTGGCCCCGCTGGAGCTGGTGCTCGTCGAGACGGACGCGCCCTACCTGACCCCGGCGCCGTACCGGGGGCGGCCCAACGCCCCGTACCTGATCCCGCTGACCGTACGGGCGATGGCCGCCGTCCGAGGCCTCGACGAGGACGCCATGGCCACCGCCCTGGCCGCCAACACGGCACGGGCCTTCGACTACTGACGCCGCGGCGGCAGCCACGGAGCACCCGCCGCCGTCCGCCGTCCGCCGTCCGCCGTCCGCTCCGTCCCCGGAGCCCGCCCGGCCGGCGGGTCGGGCGCCGTTCGGCCCCCGCCGCGGGAGGGACGCGCGGCGGGGGCCGACGTACGCCGTCCCCCCGCCCGGCCGGCGGGTCGGGCGCCGTTCGGCCCCCGCCGCGGGAGGGACGCGCGGCGGGGGCCGACGTACGCCGTCCGCCGTCCGCCCCGGGAGCCCGCCCGGCGCCGGTGCGCCGGCAGCCGTCGGGACGCGCCGCGCCGGGGCGTGCGGGAGGCGCCGCCGTGCGCGGACTTCGGTGGGCCGCGGCCTCCCCCGGAACGGCCCCGGAGCCGGTGCGTCGGGCAGCCGTTCGGGCGACACGCTGCGTAGTCGGCCGGCTTTGGTGCGTGACGACTCCTCCGCTAAGGTGCCGTGCCCGAACCAGCCGGGGCCGGACCAGTGGAGCAAGCGTCGTGAGCGATACGCAGGGCAGTCACCGCCGTGGCGGCTCCGTCCCGGAGGCGTACGAGGACGAGGCCCCCGCCCGGCCGACCGGGGCGGGCGGACCCGGCGAACCGGACCCCGCGGTCCCCGCCGACCCCGCGGTCCCCGCCCCCCGCACCGGACGCCGCGCCCGCGGCCGGACCGGCCGTGACACCCCCCAAGCGGATGTCGCGCACGCGGCGACCGGCACCGGCCGCCGCCGCGGAGCCCCCGCCGAGGCCGCCGCGCCGGGCGCCCTGCCCGCCCCCGCGGGACCGGGCCGCCGCCGGGCCGGCCGGCCCGACGCCCCCCTTCCGGGCTCCGGCTCCGGCAGGCGCAGGGGAGCGTCCGAACCGCCGGCCGCAGCGGCAGCCGCACCCGCACCCGCACCCGCGGACGTGCCCGGCGCCCGGCGCCGCCGCGGCGGGTCCGCCGCAGCGCCCGCACCCGCGCCCGCACGCTCCGGCACCGGCTTCGGCCGCACCTGGCGCCGGATCGTCCCGCAGGCGCTGGTCGTCGCCTTCCTCGCCGGCGGCACCACCGCCTTCGTCGCCGCCGACAAGGCCGTCCGCCTCACCGTCGACGGCGTCCCCCGCAGCCTCCACACCTTCTCCGACGACGTCGGGGAACTGCTCGCCTCCGAAGGCCTCGGCATCGGCCCCCACGACCTCGTCGCCCCCGCACCCGGGGACCGCCTCGACGACGGCGAGGAGGTCGTGGTCCGCTACGGCCGCCCCCTGGCCCTCACCCTCGACGGCAGCCCGCGCCGGGTGTGGACCACCGCCCGCACCGTCGAGGGCGCCCTGCGGCAGTTCGGCATTCGCGGCGAGGGCGCCTACCTCTCCGCCCCCCTCAGCGCCCCCGTCCCCCGCGCCGGCATGGCCCTCAGCGTCCGGACCGAACGCAGCGTCACCTTCATGGCGGACGGCCGCGAGCGCACCATCCGCACCAACGCGGCCACCGTCCGGGACGCCCTGGACCAGGCCGGCATCACCCTGCGCGGCCAGGACACCACCTCCGTGCCCGCCGCGGACTTCCCGCGCGACGGCCAGACCGTCACGGTGCTCCGGATCACCGGCACCCGCGAGGTCCGCGAGGAGCGCATCCCCTACGCGGTCGAGCGGGTCAGGGACGCCGCCCTGTTCACCGGCACGGAGGTCGTCGAACGGGCCGGGCGGCCCGGGGTGCGCAGGGTCACGTACGGCCTGCGCACCGTCAACGGGGTCCGCCAGAAGCCCCGGCGGATCACCGCGGAGACCGTGCGCGAGCCCGTCACCCAGATCGTCAAGGTGGGCACGAAGCCGCTGCCGAGCTCCGTCGCCGGCGCGGACGGCCTCGACTGGGTCGCCCTCGCCCAGTGCGAGTCGGGCGGGCGGCCCGACGCCACCGACGCCTCGGGCACCTACGGCGGGCTGTACCAGTTCGACGTGCGCACCTGGCAGGGCCTCGGCGGGAGCGGCCGCCCGCAGGACGCCCCGGGCGCGGAGCAGACGTACCGGGCGAAGAAGCTCTACGTGCAGCGGGGGGCGAGTCCCTGGCCCCACTGCGGCCGTAGGCTTTACCGGTGAGCACCGCAGAGCAGCAGCCCGAGAACCCCGAAAACCCCGAGAACCCCGCGTCCGACTCCCTCCTCGGCCCCGCCGACATCCGGGAGCTGGCCGCGGCCCTCGGCGTACGCCCGACGAAGCAGAAGGGCCAGAACTTCGTCATCGACGCCAACACGGTCCGCCGGATCGTACGCACCGCCGGGGTACGCCCCGACGACGTGGTCGTCGAGGTCGGACCGGGGCTGGGCTCGCTGACGCTCGCGCTGCTGGAGTCCGCGGACCGGGTCGTCGCGGTGGAGATCGACGACATCCTCGCGGCGGCGCTGCCCGCCACCATCGAGGCCCGCATGCCCGCCCGCAAGGACCGCTTCGCGCTGGTCCACTCCGACGCGATGCTCGTCAGGGAGCTGCCCGGCCCGGCGCCCACCGCGCTCGTCGCGAACCTGCCGTACAACGTGGCCGTGCCCGTGCTGCTCACCATGCTCGACCGCTTCCCGACCATCGAGCGGACCCTGGTCATGGTGCAGGCCGAGGTCGCCGACCGGCTCGCCGCCGAGCCCGGCAGCAAGGTCTACGGCGTCCCCTCCGTCAAGGCCAACTGGTACGCGCACGTCAAGCGGGCCGGCTCCATCGGCCGCAAGGTGTTCTGGCCCGCGCCGAACGTCGACTCCGGCCTCGTCTCGCTGGTCCGGCGGACCGAGCCCGTCAAGACCACCGCGTCCAAGACCGAGGTCTTCGCGGTCGTGGACGCGGCCTTCGCCCAGCGGCGCAAGACGCTGCGCGCCGCCCTGGCCGGCTGGGCCGGCTCGGCGGCGGGCGCCGAAGAGGCCCTGGTCGCCGCCGGCGTCTCGCCGCAGGCGCGCGGGGAGTCGCTGACGGTGGAGGAGTTCGCGGCGATCGCCGAGCACAAGCCCGCCGGGCAGGCGCCCGCCGCGGAGCGGGGCGCGTCGTGAGCGGCGCCGTGACCGTGCGGGTCCCCGCCAAGGTCAACGTCGGCCTCGCGGTGGGCGCCGCCCGGCCCGACGGCTTCCACGACCTGGCCAACGTCTTCCTGGCGGTCTCCCTCTTCGACGAGGTGACGGCGAGCGCGGCAGACCGGCTCACGGTCACCTGCGAGGGCCCCGACGCGCACAAGGTGCCCTTGGACCGCGGCAACCTCGCGGCGCGCGCCGCCGAGCTCCTCGCGGAACGGGCCGGGCTCGCCCCCGCGGTCCACCTCCACATCGCCAAGCGCATCCCGGTGGCGGGCGGCATGGCGGGCGGCAGCGCGGACGGCGCGGCGGCCCTGCTGGCCTGCGACGCCCTGTGGGGCCTGGACACCCCGCGCGCCGAACTGCTCGACATCTGCGCGGCGCTGGGCAGCGACGTCCCGTTCAGCCTGGTGGGCGGCGCCGCGCTCGGGACCGGCCGCGGCGAACAGCTGACCCCGCTGGACGCGGGCACCTTCCACTGGGTGTTCGCGGTCGCCGACGGCGGACTGTCGACCCCCGCGGTCTTCCGCGAGTTCGACCGCCTCGCCGCGGCCGCCGGTACGGCGGTCCCCGAGCCGGTCGCCGCCCCGGCGCTGCTCGCGGCCCTGGCCTCGGGCGACCCCGACGCGCTGGCCGCCACCCTGGCCAACGACCTCCAGCCGGCCGCCCTGTCGCTGCGGCCGCAGCTCGCCGCCACCCTGGCCGCGGGCACCGGCGCGGGAGCGCTGGCCGCGCTGGTCTCCGGGTCGGGCCCCACGACCGCCTTCCTGGTCCGGGACGCGGAGGCCGCCGACAAGGTCGCCGCCGGGCTGGAGGCATCCGGCACCTGCCGGACCACCCGCACGGCGTCCGGCCCGGCCCCCGGCGCCACGGTCCTGTCGGCCTGACCGCCGCCGCCCGCCCGGGGCCGCCGGGCGGAGGCCTGCGGCCCCGGCCCGGCGGGAAGGCCGCCCGGCCTGCGGCACCGCACCGCCGTGCCCGGCGGACGGCCACCGGCGTAACGGTCCGCCCCCGCCCGGAGGGTTAGGCTGAGGGGCTGATCCCACCCCTTCCCTGGAGCGCGTCTGATGGCCGTCAATCTGGTCAATGTCGAGGCAGTCAGCAAGGTGTACGGCACACGTACCCTGCTCGACGGCATCTCCCTCGGCGTGTCCGAGGGGGACCGGATCGGGGTCGTCGGCCGCAACGGCGACGGCAAGACCACCCTCATCCGCATGATCGCCAAGCTGGAGGAGCCCGACGCGGGCCGGGTCACCCAGAACAGCGGCCTCCAGATGGGGGTGCTCACCCAGCACGACTCCCTCGACCCCGCGGCCACCGTCCGCCACGAGATCATCGGGGACATGGCCGACCACGAGTGGGCGGGCAACGCCAAGATCCGCGACGTGCTCACCGGCCTCTTCGGCGGCCTGGACCTCCCCGGCTTCGGCCAGGGCCTGGACACCGTCATCGGCCCGCTCTCCGGCGGCGAGCGCCGCCGCATCGCGCTGGCCAAGCTGCTCATCGCCGACCAGGACCTGCTGATCCTCGACGAGCCCACCAACCACCTCGACGTCGAGGGCATCTCCTGGCTCGCCAAGCACCTCCAGGAGCGCCGCTCGGCGCTCGTCTGCGTCACCCACGACCGCTGGTTCCTCGACCAGGTCTGCACCCGCATGTGGGACGTGCAGCGCGGTGACGTCCACGAGTACGAGGGCGGCTACAGCGACTACGTCTTCGCCCGCGCCGAGCGCGACCGCATCGCCGCCACCGAGGAGTCCAAGCGGCAGAACCTGATGCGCAAGGAGCTGGCCTGGCTGCGCCGCGGCGCCCCCGCCCGGACCTCCAAGCCCCGCTACCGCATCGAGGCCGCCAACGAGCTCATCGCCGACGTGCCGCCGCCGCGCGACACCTCCGAGCTGATGAAGTTCGCCAACGCCCGTCTGGGCAAGACCGTCTTCGACCTGGAGGACGTCACCGTCCAGGCCGGCCCCAAGACCCTGCTGGAGCACCTGACCTGGCACCTCGGCCCCGGCGACCGCGTCGGCCTGGTCGGGGTCAACGGCGCCGGCAAGACCTCCCTGCTGCGCGCCCTCGCCGAGGCCGCCCGTACCCAGGGGGAGGTCCAGCCCGCCAAGGGCAAGGTCATCGTGGGCAAGACCGTCAGACTCGCCTACCTCTCCCAGGAGGTCGGCGAACTCGACCCGTCCCTGCGGGTGCTGGAGGCCGTCCAGCGGGTGCGCGACCGCGTCGACCTCGGCAAGGGCCGTGAGATGACGGCGGGCCAGCTCTGCGAGCAGTTCGGCTTCACCAAGGAGAAGCAGTGGACGCCGGTCGGCGACCTCTCCGGCGGCGAGCGCCGCCGGCTGCAGATCCTGCGCCTGCTGATGGACGAGCCCAATGTCCTCTTCCTCGACGAGCCCACCAACGACCTCGACATCGAGACCCTGACGCAGCTGGAGGACCTCCTCGACGGCTGGCCCGGTTCGATGATCGTGATCTCCCACGACCGCTTCTTCATCGAGCGCACCACCGACACGGTGATGGCCCTGCTCGGCGACGCCAGCCTGCGGATGCTGCCGCGCGGCCTCGACGAGTACCTGGAGCGCCGCCGGAAGATGATCGAGGCGGACGTCCCGGCGCCCTCCCCGGCCTCCGCCGGCCCCAAGACCTCCGCCTCCGGTGACGCGCGCGCCGCGAAGAAGGAGCTCCAGAAGATCGAGCGGCAGCTCAACAAGCTCTCCGACCGCGAGAGCAGCCTGCACGCGCAGATCGCCGAGAACTCCACCGACTACGACAAGGTGGCCAAGCTCGACGCGGAGCTGAGGGAACTGCTCTCCGACCGCGACGACTTGGAGATGCGCTGGCTGGAACTGGCCGAGGAGGCGTAGCCCCCGGCCGGCCCCGCGCGGCCGGCCGGCCGGATAACGGCGGCGTCACGGGCCGGTCCTCCCTTGGGAACAGGGGGCGGACCGGTCCGGCGTAAGGATGGTGTGAGTGATAGAAAGGTCATCCTCCCCACCGCCCCGAAGCCGAAAGCGTGCGCTGATGACCGAGCCGCCCCAGCCGCCGAACCAGCCGCCGCCGCCTTCCGGTTACGGACACCTGCCCGGCCCGCCGCAGCCTGGCTACGGCCAGCCGCCGCAGGGCGCCAACCCGTACGCGCAGCAGCCGCAGCCGCAGCCGCAGCCGCAGCCGCCGTACGGCCCGCCGGCGCAGCCGCCGTACGGCCAGCCGCCGCAACCGCCGCACCCCGGCTACGGATACCCGCCCCAGCCGCCGACCGTCCCCTTCGGCCAGTCCCCGGGCGCTCCCGGCACCCCGCCGAGGAAGCGGACGGCCCTGCTGGCCGCCGCCGTCGCCGGGGCGCTCCTGGTCCTGGGCACCGGCGGGTACTTCGCCTTCCTCCACGACGGCGACAAGGACCCCAAGCAGCCCGTCGCGCAGGGCTCCACGCCCGCGGACGACAAGCCCTCGCCCTCCGCCACGGTCGACAAGGGCGACGGCAGCGGCGCCGGCGGCGCCGAGCAGACCGACCTCAACTCCGGCCGCCGGCAGGGCGAGGACAAGGTCCTCTGGCTCAAGACGGCCAAGATCGACGGTCCCGGGATGGGCGTGGACACCGAGGGCCAGTGGGTCGTCGGCGACACCGTCGTCAAGAGCGTCTGGAAGTCCCTCACCGGCTACGCCGTCACCGACGGCAAGGAGAAGTGGACGCTCCCCTTCCCCGCCGTCATCTGCTCCGTCACCCCGCAGACCACCGCCGACGGCAAGACGGTCGTCATGTACCGCGACGGCGAGGGGGAGAGCGCCTCCTGCACCCAGATGCGGGTGGTGGACCTCACCACGGGCAAGGAGGTCTGGTCGAAGGAGGTGCCCAAGGAGCAGCTCTTCGACATCTTCACCCGCCCCACGCTCTCCCTCACCGGTGACACCGTGGCCGTCAGCCGCTCCGGCACCGCCAGCGCGTTCAGGATCAGCAACGGCGACAAGCTCTTCGCCAGCCCGCAGGCCGAGGGGTGCAGGCCCGACTCCTACACCACCGGCAACGGCAAGATGATCGGCCTCGCCACCTGCCTCGACGAGGACAAGACCGCCGAGGTCCAGGCCACCGACCCGGTCACCGGCAAGCGCGGCTGGACCTACCGGGTCCCCCAGGGCTTCAAGGTCACCAGCGTCTACTCGGTGGACCCCCTCGTCCTCGACCTCGGCAACGAGACGACCAAGCAGCGCGTCATCACGGTCATCGGCCCCGACGGCCGACAGGGCCCCAACCTGTCCGCCGAGGGCAAGTTCCCCCTCGGCTGCGGCGACACCGGCATCTTCCGGTCCCTGTCGGTCTGCTCCTCGGCCGTCGTCGACGCGGGCACCCTCTACCTCGCCACCGCCCCGGACCTCACGGCGGGCAACCACGTCGTGGCCTTCGACCTCGCCACCGGCAAGGAGAAGTGGCGCACCCCGGCCGGGGCCAAGCGCACCCTCACCCCGCTCACGGCGGCCGGCGGCCAGCTCGTCGCCTACCGCAGGGCCGACTCCGGCAACGGGGGCGAGGTCCTCTCCGTCCCGGCCGGTGGCGGCGCCCCCACCGCGCTCCTGCGCAACCCGTCGGGCCCGGCCGCTCCGATCGAGAGCTCCTTCCACACCCCGAAGGTCGACTACGTCGACGGGCGGCTGTTCCTCTCCGTCTCGCGCCTCCAGGCCAAGGGAACGGACGAGAAGCTCCTGATGGTCTTCGGCAAGTGAACGCGTCCAACGAGCCGCCCACCGAGAGGCAGTAACACCGATGAGCACCCCGCCGCCCCCCAGCCAGCCGCCCTCCGGCGGCTTCGGAGCGCCGCAGGACCCCCCGCCGGGCGGCTTCGGCGCGCCCGTGCCGCCGTCCGCGCCCCCCGCGCCCCCCGCGCCGCCGGCGCCCCCGCAGCAGCCCCCGGCCGCGCAGCCCGCGTACGGCGCCCCGGCCGGGCAGCCCTCGTACGGCTACCCGCAGCAGCCCCCGGCCGGTTACGGCTACCCGCAGCAGCCCGCCCCCGGCACCCCGCCGCCCTTCGGCCCGCCGCCCGGCGCCCCGGCGCGGGCCGCCGCGCCCCGGGCCGGCGGCAACGACAAGCGCACCCAGCTGATGATCGTCGGCGCCGCCCTCCTGGCCATCGTCATGATCGTCGGCGGCGGCCTCTGGTACGTCTCCGGGGACGGGGGCGCCGCGCCCGGCGGCCAGACCACCGCGGGCGGCAGCGGGGGCACCGGCTCCGGCGGCGACAAGCCCCAGGCCGGCACCGGCGGTTCCGAGAAGGTGCCGGCCAACACCAAGTCGAAGCCGCTGTTCAACCAGCCGAACCCGCAGCCGGCCGAGGTCGCCAGCGTCGCCGGCTCCTGGCTCACCGACTCCGCGTACGTCAAGTCCGACGTGGGCAAGGTGGTCGGCTACAACCTCGTCGACGGCGGCAAGAAGTGGGAAGTGCCCTTCCCCGGCGAGCTCTGCGGCGCGACCAGGCACGTGAGCGACAACAAGACGGCCGTCCTCTTCAGGGCCTCCCAGGCCACGCCCGACAACAAGTACCCGCAGTGCACCGAGGTCGGCGTCATCGACCTGGCCGCGGGCAAGCTCCTGTGGTCCGGCAACGCCAAGGGCGCCACCAGCGGCGACAAGCCCGTCTCGTACTACGAGGTGACCCTCAGCGGCCAGACCGTCGCCGCGGCCGGCATCGCCGGCGGCGCCGCCTGGAACCTCGCCGACGGCAAGTCCCTGTGGCTGCCCAAGGTCGACGGCGAAGGCTGCCGCGACACCGGCTACGCGGGCGGCGAGGCCCTCGCCGTCATCCGCAAGTGCGGCCAGATGTCCAGCCAGACCCTGTACGCCCAGACCCTGGACCCGGCGACCGGCGCGCCCACGTCCTCGTACAAGCTCGCACCGGGCATCGAGTACGCCGGCATCGTCTCGACGAAGCCCCTCATCGTCGGCGCCGACGTCGGCAAGACCGCCAAGAACGCCACCGGCGTCAGCGACCTCTTCGTCATCGCCCCCTCGGGCGAGCTGAAGGCGCGCATCTCGCTCGCCTCCGGCGCCTTCGCCGGCAAGTGCTCGGGCATCGAGGTCGAGAAGTGCTCCAACATGGTGGTCGGCAACGGCAAGCTCTACCTGCCGTCCTACGAGCACCAGGGGCAGTCCTCCAGCGGACGCACCAACGAGCTGCTCTCCTTCGACCTGGAGACGGGCAAGCAGACCACTGACCGCGCCGACGCGGGCGAGCGGTACGAGATCTTCCCGCTGCGCATGGACGGGCCGAACATCATCGCCTACAAGTCCCCGCCCTACGACATGGGCGGCCAGATCGTCAGCATCGACGGGACGACCATGAAGGAGACCCTCCTCATGGAGAACCCGTCGGACAAGTCGAGCCAGCGCATCGAGACCGCCTTCTCGCCGGACTACTCCGAGTACCGCTACGGCAAGGGCAAGCTGTTCATCTCGCGCACCACGGCCCGCAAGCCCTACTCCGACAAGAGCGACCCGGAGTACCTGTTCGTCTCCTTCGCCGCGAGCTGAGCCGGCCCGCACCGCACGGCGTCGCGCCGCTTCAGCCCGGAGCCCCCGGAAGGTCCGCCTTCCGGGGGCTTTCGCGCGGTAACCCCGGCGCACGGTCGAACAAGCGTGTAGCTTGCCGGGTCAGAAGGGTCGGGGGTGGGTGCCTGCATGGGCGTACGGGTCGTGGTGGTCGACGAGCACCGGCTGCTGGCCGAGGCGCTCGCCTCGGCCCTGAAACTGCGCGGGCACCGGGTGCTCGCCGCGGCCGCGCCGGCCGCGGGCGCCGCCGAGCTCGTCATCAGCAGGGCCCCGGAGGTCTGCCTCCTCGGCACCGCCGCCCCGGCCGAGCCGGGCGTCTTCGAACCCGTGGTCCGCATCAGGCGGGAGCGCCCGCAGATCGCCGTGGTCGTCCTCGGCCCGGTGCCCAGCCCGCGCGGGATCGCGGCCGCCTTCGCCGCCGGCGCCTGCGGGTACGTACGCCACGACGAGCGGATCGAGGGAGTGGAGCGGGCCCTGGCCAAGGCGCGGGCCGGGGAGGTGGCGATCTCCCCGCAGCTGTTGCAGGGCGCCTTCGCCGAACTCCTCAACCCGGCCGCCCAGCCCGACGACGAGGGCAGCCGGCTACTGCGGCTGCTGACCCCGCGCGAGGTGGAGGTGCTGGTCCGGGTCGCCGAGGGGGAGGACACCCGGCTCATCGCCGCCGGCATGGCGATCGCCCCGAGCACCGCCCGTACGCACGTGCAGCGGGTCCTGATGAAGCTGGGTGTGGGCTCCCGGCTGGAGGCGGCGGCACTGGCCGCCCGCACCGGGCTGCTGGACCGGGCGGCGCCGGCGCGCGCGGCGGCCGCGGCCAACGACTGAGCGGATCACTGCGGATCACGCGGATCACTGCGGATCACCGCGGATCGCCCCGCCGATTTCCCTGCGGGCGCCGGATCGGGTAAGCCAGTCATCAGCACGCTTGTGCACCCGGTGTGCGTTCCCCCGCGAGAGGCAGTAGGCGAGTGAGTAAGTACCTGGTAACCGGTGGCGCCGGATACGTCGGCAGCGTGGTCGCCGCCCACCTCCTGGAGGCCGGCCACGAGGTCACCGTCCTCGACGACCTCAGCACCGGCTTCCGCGCGGGAGTCCCGGAGGGCGCCTCCTTCATCGAGGGCCGCATCCAGGACGCCGCCGAGCACCTCGACGACTCCTACGAGGCGGTGCTGCACTTCGCGGCCTCCTCGCAGGTCGGCGAGTCCGTGGCGAACCCGGCCAAGTACTGGGAGAACAACGTCGGCGGCACCCTCGCGCTGCTGAACGCCATGCGCGCGGTGGGCCTGCGCAAGCTGGTGTTCTCCTCCACCGCCGCCACCTACGGGGAGCCGACGGAGGGCCTGCTGACCGAAGCGTCCGTCACCGCGCCGACCAACCCGTACGGGGCCACGAAGCTGGCCGTGGACCACATGATCGCGGGGGAGTGCGCCGCGCACGGCCTGGCCGCCGTGTCCCTGCGCTACTTCAACGTCGCCGGCGCCTACGGGGCGTTCGGCGAGCGGCACTCTCCCGAGACCCACCTGATCCCGCTGGTCCTCCAGGTCGCCCTCGGCGAGCGGGAGTCGATCTCGGTGTACGGGGAGGACTACCCGACCCCGGACGGCACCTGCGTGCGCGACTACATCCACGTCGCCGACCTGGCGGAGGCCCACCTGGCCGCGCTGGAGAACGCCACCGCCGGCGAGCACCTGATCTGCAACCTCGGCAACGGCAGCGGCTTCTCGGTGCGCGAGGTCGTCGAGACGGTCCGCAAGGTCACCGGCCACGAGATCCCCGAGGTCGTGGCGGCGCGCAGGGCGGGGGACCCGGCGGTCCTGGTCGCCTCCGCCCGCACGGCCCACGAGCGCCTGGGCTGGACCCCGAACCGCTCGGACCTCACCGGCATCATCACGGACGCGTGGAACTTCGCCCGGACGCACGCCTCCTGACCCTCCCGGCCCTTCTGGGCCGTACGGCGCCGCCGGCGCCGGCCCGGCCGGCGCCCTCCCGCACGCCCTCCGCACCGCCAGGTGCGGAGGGCGTGCGTGCGTGTGCCGTGCGCCGTGCGGGGGAGCGGTGCGCGGGCGCCCGGCGCGCACACACCGGATGACATGCCCCCCGTGCAACTGCCCGCGGCACACCCCGGCCCGGAACCGGCCGCCCGGACCGTCAGGGCGGTCTAAAACAAGCCATCGCGCAGCCCGTTCGGAACGCCTGCGCGGGAAAATCCCTGGAAAAACTTCTGCTATTCGGCCAACCGCGAGCCGCACCCGGGCCTACGCTGATGCGTGACACCGGTGGGGGCCGGTGTTGATTCAGGGGTCGAGACACGTCGGGTACGGGGTCCGGTCCGGGGTAGTGCAGAGATGTCTCGGCGGCGGCCGCGGCAGCTGCGGATCACCCGGTCCGGGCGCCGTACCCGCCGCCGTCCGTTCCCCGACCCTTGGGGGTTTTGTGGTTCGTATCCGGGTTCTCGTGGTCGACGACCACCGCATCTTCGCCGAATCGCTGGCGGCCGCGCTCGCGGCCGAGCCGGACGTGGACGTGTCCGCTGCCGGCAGCGGTCCCGCCGCCCTGCGCTGCCTCGAACGCGCGGTGGCCGAGGGCCGCCGCTTCGACGTCCTGCTGGTCGACGCCGACCTCGCCGCCGTCGCCGGGGCCGTGCCCGCCCAGCGTGATTCGGGCTCCGGCCCGCCGCCCGGCGCCGCGGACGGCATCGCGCTGGTCGCCGGGGTGCGGGTGACCCACCCCGGGGTCCGCACCGTCGTCCTCGCCGAGCGCGACGAGCCCCGTCGGGCGGCCCTCGCACTCCAGGCGGGGGCCTCGGGCTGGGTGGCGAAGGACTGCTCGCTCTCGCGGCTGCTGGCCGTCATCCGCGGGGTGCTGCGCGAGGAGACCCACCTCCCGCCCGCCCTGTTGACCGGAGTCCTGCGGGAACTGACCGCGGCGCGCAAGCACCGTACGGACAGCGAACGGCTCGTCGAGTCGCTCACCCCGCGCGAACACGAGGTGCTGCGCTGCATGGTGGCGGGCCTGGGGCGCAAGGACGTGGCGGCCCGGTTGTTCCTGTCCCCGCACACCGTCCGCACCCACATGCAGAACGTGCTGGGCAAGCTCGGCGTGCACTCCACCCTCGCCGCCGTGGCACTGGCCCGGCGGGCGGGCGTACGGCCGGCGGAGCTAGCCGGGGATGTTGTCGAACGGAGCGGTCAACTGGCGTAGCAGCCCGGCGAGGTCGCCGCGCTGGTGCTGCGAGAGCTGGGCCAGGATCGCCCGCTCCTGGGCCAGCAGCCCGGCGAGGGCCTGGTCGGCGCGGTCCCGGCCCTCGGGGGTGAGCCGTACCAGGACGCCGCGGCGGTCGCTGGGGTCCGGGAGCCGCTCGACGAGGCCCTTCTTGGCGAGCCGGTCGATGCGGTTGGTCATGGTGCCGGAGGTGACCAGGGTCTGCGTCAGCAGCTGGCCGGGGGAGAGCTGGTAGGGCGCGCCCGCGCGCCGCAGCGAGGTCAGGACGTCGAACTCCCAGGGCTCCAGCCCGTGCTCGGCGAAGGCCAGTCGACGGGCGCGGTCGAGGTGGCGCGCGAGCCTGCTGACGCGGCTCAGTACCTCGAGCGGTTCCACGTCGAGGTCAGGGCGCTCCCGCCGCCATGCCGCGACCAATCGGTCGACCTCGTCCTCCATGCCGATCAGTGTAAGGGGTCTGTCGATGTGAAGTCTCTTCACGTCATGTATCTCGACATCAAGTATCTTGACACCGAGATATAAAGCGGCGGAGCATGGGGCAGGGACCGGACCGGAACGGATTCCGCTTCCGACCGCCCCGCCAGCAAGGAGCATCGAACGTGTATTCCGATACTGCGCCGGACCCGATCGCCGGCACCGCCACCGCTACCACCGGGCCCGCCGCGCCCACGTGGGACCCCCGGCAGTACCTCCGGCACGCCGGACACCGCGCCCGCCCCTTCGCGGACCTCCTGACCCGCATACCCGAGCTGCCGCCCCTCCCCCGGACCCCCTCCGGGGAGGCCGCCCGCGCACGCATCGCCGACCTCGGCTGCGGCCCCGGCAACGTCACCGCCCTGCTCGCCGACCGCTGGCCCGAGGCCCGCATCACGGGCTTCGACCTCTCCCCGGAGATGCTCCGGCGCGCCACCGACGAGTACTCCGGCCCCACCGCCGGCGGCGGCGCCCTGGAGTTCCGTCGCGCCGACCTCGCCGACTGGCTCCCCGAGGAGCCGTACGACCTGATCGTCTCCAACGCCGCCCTGCAGTGGGTGCCCAACCACCCCGCTTCCTTCGCCGCCTGGACGAACGGCCTGCGCCCCGGCGGCACCCTGGCCTTCCAGGTCCCGGGCAACTCTTCCGCCCCCAGCCACGCGCTGCTCGCCCGGCTCTGCGACTCCCCGCGCTGGAGCGCCCGCCTCGCCGGCCTCGGCGCCCATTACGTCCACCTGTGCGAGCCCGCCGAATACCTGGCCCGTTTCACCGAGCTCGGCTGCGCCGTCGACGTCTGGGAGACCACCTACCACCAGCTGCTTCAGGGCCCCGACCCGGTGCTGGACTGGGTCAAGGGCACCGCCCTGCGGCCCGTGCTGACCGCGCTCGGGGACGACCGGGAGGCGGCGGACGCGCTGCTGACCGAATACCGCGACCTGCTGCGCGAGGCGTACCCGACCGGCCCGCGCGGCACCGTCTTCCCGTTCCGCCGGATCTTCGTCGTCGCCCGGAAGGACGGCTGACGGCCCGGACCGCGGGCCCCGCGGCACGACGGCGCCCCGCCACCGGAG